>NZ_AFUG01000016.1:0-2073 GCF_000221545.1 Megasphaera sp. UPII 135-E | reverse complement strand
GCCTTCGGTTTTGATGCCGGAAACGGTCTTGAAATCAGCAAAAACGGTAAGAAGATTACGTATGCACTGAAAGATGACATCGAAGTCGGGAAAGAAGGCAACGATGGTAAGGACGGTAAAATCACTGTCAATGGTAAAGACGGCGAAAAAGTTACTATTAACGGTAAGAATGGTGAAATCGGTATTCAAGGACCAAAAGGTGCTGATGGTAAGACAAATACCGTTACTATTTCTGGTAAAGACGGTACAATTGGAACAAATGGCAAAGATGGTAGCTCTGTTGTATTGAACGGTAAAGACGGATCCATCGGCATGAATGGTAAAGATGGTAAAAATGCGGTTACTATTACCAGTGGAGATGGTAAAGTAGGACTTGACGGTAAGGATGGAGAAACCCGTATTATCGTTAAAGAAGGCAACCATGTGAACGAAGTAGCCACCATGAATGATGGGTTGAAGTTCAAAGGCGATGATGGCACAGCGGTAGGCGTAAAACTAAATAATCAAGTAAATATCGTTGGCGGCGCTAAAATTGTTAAAGATCATGAAACCATCACCAACTTGACCGATAATAACATCGGCGTAGAATCCATTGTAGATGAAACAGATGGTAACAATGCGAAGATGAAGATACGTTTGGCGAAGAACCTTTCTGATTTGGAAGACATTACCTTTAACAGTAAAGATAAAACAAATCCGATGAAGATTGACGGCAATGCGAAGACTATCGAAAACATCAAGAAAATGACCTTCGGTAAAGATGGTAGTACAGACAGCATCACTGTAGATGGAGAAAATAAGGTAATTACCGGACTTTCCAATACAAAATTGCCAACTGATTTGACTAAAATGAAAGCGGATCAGGCAGCGAGCCAAGGTCAATTGAAGGAAGTCTTAGATAAAGCAACTGCTACCGATGATTTCTCTGTTAAGTATGATAAAAAAGCTACTGGTGAAGTCGACAAAAACTCTATTACCTTAGGTGGCGATACAAATGGCACAGTTATCAAGAATGTAAAAGCTGGCGATGTATCTGAAAACAGTAAAGAAGCTATCAATGGTAGTCAATTGTACAAGACAAATCAAGGTTTTGATATTTTGGTAGGTCAAGATACAGCCGATAACAGAGCTAACGTTGCTTTAGGTCAAGATAAGAAAGAAACTGTCGAATTTGCTGCAGGTAATAGTCTTGAAGTCACATTGGATAAGAATGCTAAGAAAGTTACCTATTCTTTGAAAGATGACATCGAAGTCGGCAAAGAAGGACAACCTGGACAAGCTGGCAAAGATGGCAAGGTGACTGTCAATGGTAAAGACGGTGAAAAAGTCACTATTGACGGTAAAGATGGTAAGATTGAAAGCAAGGCGAAAGATGGCACAACCGTTACAGTAAATGGTAAAGATGGTACAGTGGGCGCTAAAGGCACAGACGGTACAACTGTTATCATGAATGGTAAAGACGGTACGATTGGCGGTACAGGTACAGACGGTACCACTGTTACCATGAACGCGAAAGACGGTACAATCGGTGCGAAAGGCCCGAAAGGTGCTAATGGTAAGGATGGCGCGTCTGTTACTATCAATGGTAAAGATGGTACTACGATTATCAATGGTGCTACCGATGAAAACGGTAAGAAAAATACTATTTCTCTTGACGGTAAAGACGGCAAGATGGGCGTTACCGGCAAAGACGGCAATAGTGTTACATTGAATGGCCAAGATGGCTCTATCGGTATGAAGGGCAAAGATGGTACGAATGCAGTAAGCATTACTACACAAAATGGCAAAGTCGGCGTTGATGGCAAAGACGGAGAAACACGTCTTGTTGTCAAAGAAGGTACGAAGACGCATGAACTCGCAACCATGAATGACGGCATGCAATTTGCCGGCGACATCGGTAATGAAAATAAACTGAAGTTAAATCAGAAGCTTACCGTTACCGGTGGTATTACAGATAATGCTCAGTTGAGTCAAGATAACAATATCGGTGTCATCGCTGATGGTCAAAAGACATTAACACTTCGCTTAGCGAAAGAGCTTAAAGGCTTAGAGGGCATTACCTTCGGTGCTGGT
>NZ_AFUG01000017.1:0-29035 GCF_000221545.1 Megasphaera sp. UPII 135-E | reverse complement strand
GATGTCTATGCTATTTTTTTAGTTGCTATATTCACTAGTTTGGTATTGCGATTAAAATAAATCTTTACGCCATAAGAGAATAAAAGCTAAGAACGTGAAAATAAGGGAAATAATTATTACATAAATATAGCCTAAAGGATTTGCCGAAAAAGGTAAGGGCGTATTGATACCCCAAAAGCTAAAAATAATAGTTGGTACAGCTAAAATAATGGTGACGGAGGCTAAGAATTTCATGACGATATTGAGATTATTGGAAATGATGGAAGCAAATGTATCGGACATATTGATAAGAATATTAGAATACATTTCAACCATTTCGATAGCCTGTTTATTTTCGATGATGACATCTTCTAATAGATCTTCATCTTCTTCATACATTTTTAATAAGTGATATAATTCTGTATTGCGACGCATACGCATGAGGCGTTCCATCACGATGCCGTTGCTACGCAAGGCGGAAGTAAAGTAGGTTAATGATTTTTGTAATTCGAGCAATAAAAAAAAGTCTTTGTTACGCATGGAATGGCGTAGCATCGATTCGGTATCATCCGTCCGCCGATTGATTTGCATTAAGTAGCGTAAAAATAAGGATGCCGAGCGGTGTAGAATTTGAAAGAGGAACCGCGTCTTTTTGAAAGTAGAAAAGAGGGGGTATTTATTCTCCGTAAAGGTACGCATGACTTCTGTTTCTTCAATACAAAGGGTAATGATAAAATCTTCTGTAATAAATATACCTAGTGGTAATGTGTCGTAACTATCTTTTTCTAATAAAATAGGAATATTGATAACGACAAATATATATTCATCTTCAATTTCCACGTGAGAACGTTCTTCCGTATCCAATGCCGTTTTTAATACGTCGGTTGGAATTTCTGTAACCATGGAAACGAGTTGCAAGTCATCTGCGTTGGGATTTACGACATGGATCCATGAACCCTTTTCGGCAGTTACAAGGGAAATATTGTCTTCTAAGTGGCCAGTTATGTGTTTATATACTTGGATCATGCGTGTTATCCCCCTTCAATAATGTATTATATGCTTTATTAAATATACTCAGAAATAGTAGTTTCGTCAAGTCAAAAGCGGTGCAAAGGTAGGTGTCAAGTGCTTTAATAATAAGGTCGTATTTGTTATAATAAGCAATATAGTTGCCCCTATTGTGTCAGGGGTTAAGCGAGGGATAGAAAGAGGATAGAGCAGTGCAATTAGTCAAAATGGAATTACGCGGCTTTAAGTCATTTGCCGATAAAACAACACTTACGTTTGATCAGGGGATAACCGCCATTGTAGGACCTAATGGCAGTGGCAAAAGCAATATTTCTGATGCCCTGCGTTGGGTGTTAGGTGAACAGAATGTCCGTCAATTGCGGGGGCAAAAGGCCGAAGATATTATTTTTGCTGGTACGACGATAAGGCGACCGTTGGGTGTTGCTGAAGTTTCTTTGTATTTTGATAATAGTGAGCATGTGTTAGATATTGATTTTACGGAAGTGGTGGTCACACGTCGTTTGTTTCGTTCAGGTGATAGTGAATTTTTGTTAAATAAAAAAGCTTGTCGCTTGAAAGATATTCATGCGTTATTTGCGGATACGGGTATCGGTCAAGATTCGATGGCGGTGATTGGGCAAAATCGCGTGGATCGTATTTTAAATAGTAAACCGGAAGAACGTCGGATTATTTTTGAAGAAGTTGCTGGAATTACGAGGTTTAAGAGTCGTAAAGAGGAGGGGTTGCGAAAATTAGCGGATACTGCCAGGAATTTAGAACGGGTTGGTGATTTGCGGACGATATTGGAAGAGCGATTGGCACCGTTAAAAATGGAACGAGATAACTTAGTGCGTTTTCGTGCATTAGATAAGGAACGGTTGGCCTATGAAGGTTCGCTTACGTTGCAAGCATTGCGTAATAGTGAAGGTTTGTTGGAAAAAGCCGAACGGAGCAGGGAAGTGGTTCAGCAGGAAATTGAGCATGGGCAACAGCTGATTGCCGAAGTAGAAACGCAGCGGCAGAGCGTATTACAACAGATTGCGGGTGATACGGAGCAAGCGAAAAAATTAGATCAGCAGGTGTTGCAGGTTCATAATGACTGGGAGAGTTTAAAAGAACGGAAAGAGGCATGTATTCAGCGCCAAGCTATTTTAGTAGAACAGATGAAAGAAATTGAAGAGGAAAAACAGACCTTTGCACATCGAAAAGAGGTGTATGCAAAACGGGTAGCTGCACAAAAACAGCAAATGGCACAACGGCAACGGGCGTTACAGTCGGCAAAACAGGGGTTGGCATTATTGCAAGGGGCGTTAGGAGAAGCGGAAGTAAAAGAACAAGCTCTCGCACAAGCGTTAGGACAGCAACGGAATAAACGCATTCAGTATGAGCAAGAAAAAGAATTGCTTGCTCGTGATTTAGTGCATCTGCAACAGCAAATAGAGGCCCTAGGGAAGGATAAGGAAGAAGCGTCAACCGCTTGGCAGTCGGGTTGCCAGGAGCAAGAACGGTTGCAACAGTCGTATGATGCATGGGTAGAGAAAGAAAAGAAGCTGTACGATAGGTCTGTACAGTTGCAAGCAGCTGTACAAATAAAGGAGAATTTATTGAGAAAATCGCAACAGCAGTATGATAAGGTCTATGAACGATATAAAAAAATACAGCAAGTGTTAGTAGAAAAGACACAGCGTGTGCACGTGTTACAAAGCATGGAAGAGGCCTTTGAAGGGGTTGGGCGAGCCGGTAAGGTTGTTTTTGCGGCGGAAAAAGAGCCGTGGCATCAATCGCTGTGCGGTATGGTTGGTAGGCTTTGTTATATTCCTTCTGCTTATGTAACGGCAATTGATATCGCCTTGGGTAATGCGGCAACTTTTATTATCATTAATAACGAAGGGGATGCAAGGCAAGCTATTGCGTATTTGCAAAAGCAGAAGGCTGGGCGAACTACGTTTTTACCTCTCGATCGGATACAGCCGCGGCATCCTTCTAACGTGGAACTAGCAGCGGTAAAAGAAGAGGGCATTATCGGTTTTGCCCATGAATTATTGACGTATGACGAACGTTATGCTGCGGTTTTTTCTTCTTTGTTAGGAAAAACGATTGTTGCGTCTTCTGTTGATATGGCGGCGAAAGTTGCACGTAAATATGGACAACGGTTACGCATGGTATGTCTTGATGGCACGCTGTTTCATCCAGGCGGTGCGATGACGGGAGGTAGTATGGGGCGGCAAGAGGGATCGCTTGTACGGCGTCATGCTTTGGTTTGTTCATTAGAGCAAACCTGTAACACCTTGCGGACTGAGGGCGAAATGGTGGAAGCGAATGTTTCTCAGCAAGCTCAAGCACTTGCGACTATACGGAGTCAATATGAGGACATACAGCAAGCACAAGATGTTTGTGAAAGACAATTGCACGATATTTCTTTACAGCGTATGCATGCAGAAAAAGATAGGCAGTTACTGCAAGCTCGTACACACGACTTGCAACAACGCTATGAAAAAATAGATCAAGAACGGCGTACGGTGCAGGCGATGGTAGTGGCAAAGGAAGAAGCGTTGCATCAACTGATAGATTTTTCTGAAGAGGATGGAGATGATTTGCAGCATCAACGGAAAGAAGTACTTGCGGCGATACAGCAGTATCGACAGGATTTAACAGAAAGTCAGGTTGCTGTGGCAACTTTGGAAGAGCAAATTAAACAGGGGGAAAGACAAGGTGTAGAGGCAGTACAACGACAGCATGATTTGAAGGCTGATGAAGCACGGCTTGGCATCAGATATGAGCAAGGGAAAAAGCAATTAGAGGAAACGGTGCAGATACTTCAAGATTGTACGGTTACGATTGCACGAAAAGAACAGGAAGTACAGGAAAAAGATAAGGAAAAAGAGCAGTTTTATCGTATTCGCCAAGGTCATTTTGAGCAGAGTAGTGCGTATGATGCACAATTAGCAGAATTGCGTTTGCATGTGCAGGAATGGGAAGAGCGGTTGCATCGAAGTGAGATGAAGATAGAAAAGTACAGTGCTGAAATTCGTCATTTTGAAGCGTTGCTGGCTCGACAAGGTTTTACACGGCAACAGGCGATGGAGCAGAAAAAAGAGGGCTCTTTACAAGCGTTACAACAACGGGTGCAGGTATTACAACAGCAATTAGCGACATTAGGGGTGGTCAATCCGAATGCAGAAGAAGCATATCAAACGGCGCTTGCACAGCAGAAATTTTATGATCGCCAATGTGAAGACTTAGAAGTTTCGCGGCAACAGTTGCAACATCTTATTAAAGATATTGATGCAGCTATGGCCTTACAATTCAGGCAGGCTTTTGACGTGATAGGAAAGCATTTTCAAACGATTTTTAGTCGGCTTTTTGGTGGGGGTATGGCTCAGTTAGTCTTGTCTGATGAAAAAGAGGTCTTGCAATCGGGGGTAGACATGTTGATTTCACCACCAGGAAAGAAAAAACAAGCCTTGTCCCTTTTATCAGGAGGAGAACGAGCGTTGACTGTTATTGCGTTATTATTGGCCTTTTTAGCATATCATCCGGCACCTTTTTGCTTTGTTGATGAGGTGGATGCAGCTTTAGATGAAGCGAATGTTGAACGGTTAGCTCAGTATCTGCAAAAATATACAGATAAAACGCAGTTTATTGTCATTACGCATCGGCGTAAGACAATGGAGGCGGCTAAGACGTTACAAGGAATTACGATGGAAGAAAAGGGTGTATCTCGGTTAGTAAGTATAAAAATTGATGATATTATGAAAGAAGGAATATAACATGGGATTTTTTTCAACGTTAAAAAAAGGATTAGAGAAAACAAAACATTCGTTATTGCAAAACGTAGAATCGGTTGTCTTAGGATATGCTAAGATTGACGATGAAATGTATGAAGATTTAGAAGCGGTTCTTTTAACCAGTGATGTTGGTATGGATACGACCGATTACATTTTGCAGCAGATTCGTTGTGGTGTAAAAGATAAAGAAATTCAGTCGGGAAGCGATGTCATTCCTTATTTGGAAAAGTGTATTACCGAATTGTTAAAAGAAAATAATACGCCCGTTACATGGGCTAATGGAACGCATGTGATTTTTGTCGTTGGCGTAAATGGCGTAGGAAAAACAACGACGATTGGCAAGTTAGCGAACTATTATTTACAGGAAGGAAAAACGGTTATGGTCGCTGCAGGGGATACATTTCGGGCAGCTGCATCGGAACAGTTGACTATTTGGGCGAATCGTGCGAATGTGCCAATTATCAAACATAAAGAAGGGGCAGATGCGGCAGCTGTTGTTTTTGATGCTACAGCAGCAGCCAAGGCACGTGGTATTGATGTACTTTTAGTGGATACAGCTGGGCGATTGCATACGAAAACGAATCTGATGGAAGAATTGCGGAAAATGGCACGTGTGGCAGGAAAAAATATTGAGGGTGCCCCGCATGAAACTTTACTCGTGTTAGATGCTACGACCGGACAAAATGCGGTGCAACAAGCGGCATTGTTTGGGAAAGTAGTTCCTCTTACGGGTGTCGTTTTGACAAAATTAGACGGTACGGCGAAAGGTGGCGTTATCTTATCGGTTAAACGTACGCTCGGCGTCCCTGTTCGCTGGGTTGGTGTTGGTGAAGGTATGGATGATTTACGTCCCTTTGAGGCAACTCAATTTGCGGCAGCATTGTTTGACAAAGCGGAAGCATAACGGGGGATAGCGTATGGAGAGAGGGAAACGAGTACAGCATATTTTGATGGAGATTGCACAGGCACGGGAACGGGTGCGGCAACAAAAGCCACTTATTCATGAAATAACAAGTCCTGTGACGACGAATGATTGTGCGAATATAACGCTTGCTCTTGGTGCTTCGCCGATTATGGCAGAAGAGATACGGGAAGTTGCCGATGTGGTAAAACAAGCGAAAGCCTTGTTGCTGAATATGGGGGTTTTAAAAAAGGAACGTCTACGTGCTATGTATTGTGCCGCCGAAGTAGCGATAGAACAACATATTCCGATTGTATTGGATCCTGTCGGTGTGGGTAGTACGTTGTGGCGAACAACAGAAATACGGGCTTTTTTGCAGACTATTCCGGTGTCGATTATTAAGGGAAACAGTAGTGAGTTATATTGTTTATTAGAAACGACCCATGCTGGCACTAAGGGCGTGGATGCACAGGATGAGATGCAATTAGAGCCGTCATTTTGGCAGGATGGGGCAGCATATTTGCATGCGACTTTAGGGGTAACGGGAAAGAATGATGTTGTGGCTGATGCAACAGGGGCGATCTTTTTACAAAATGGGTGTGCCACGTTACCCTATGTTACTGGTACGGGGTGTATGATTGGTGCCTTGGCAGCTGCTTATAGTTCGGTTGCTACGCCATTTATTGCTACCGCGGCGGCGATTATGTCGATGTCCATAGTAGGCGAACAAGCAGTAGGCTGCGGTCCCGGTAGTCTGCATGCGACGTTGTGTGATGGTATATATAGTTTAGATAAAGATAGTTTTTTTCAATATGGCCAAATTACTACCCCTATGAAGGTATAGGAATATAAATAATAGTATAAATAAAGAACGCTTTTTACAAGTATGTTACGTAAAAAGCGTTTTTTTGTGTAGTTACCTTTGTTGACTTTTTTTTACATAAAGCGTAAACTAGATTATGGTACTGAGTTTTATGAAAAAGTTTTCCCGAATAGAGGAGATATTTACATGGAAGAAACAATACAACAGCGAATTTTATCAGAAGCCTTGTTTTTGGTGAATACGCAAGGGGCTGATTTTCATATAGATGAACTAGCTAAGCGGTTACATATCAGTAAACGCACGGTGTATGAACATTTTACATCGAAGCAAGATATCATTTGGCAATCCTTAGTTGCTTTTGCGGATGAGTTATATCGAGAACATAAAGCATTATTAGAGGATACGACATTACCAACGGATGAAAAAATGATGAAATTTTTTCAGATGTCATCAAGGCAAGCACAGGTATTTTCTGTTCGCCATATGAATGTATGGTTATCACGAGTCCCAGAAGTACGAAAAAAATTACGGATTATGGTTAATCGAGATTGGGAGATCCTTGAATTATTGGTAGCACAAGGTCAAGATGAGGGAATCTTTCGCACGTTTGATATTTCCTTGTTTATGCATCTTGTCAAGAATGCCGCTGCGGATATATTGGATTATATGGATGAAGTGGAACATGAGTATTCGTTTTTTTCCTATATGACACAATGCTTAGATATGCTTTTATATGGAATTAAGGTGAATGGGAGGATGTGCGATGAGCGGAAACCGAAAAGGGTTGATAAGTAGTGTAATAGCTATTGTTATGGTTTGTATGTTAAGCGGTTGTGGTGCACCGGCAGGTTTGCCGAAGGGGCCGATTGCGGTGAATACTTATGAGGTTACAGCCGAAGAAGTGACGTTGCAAGATGAGTATAGTGGTATGGTTATTGCGGCGGAAAAGGTACCGATACGAGCGAATGTATCCGGGCGGATCGTAGAAAAATATGTGCAAGGTGGGCAAAATGTACGGGCAGGACAACCGCTCTTTCGGCTAGATAAGCGTGATCAAGAAAATGCGCTCGCCGTGGCAAAAGCAGAAGCGGCACGGGCCAAAGCTGTCTTAGCCAATCAGGCGTTGAATTATCATCGATATCAGCAATTGAGTAAGCAACATGCCGTTTCTACACAGATGGTTACAGATCAAGAATCTTTGATGCGGCAACAAGAAGCGGTTGTACAAGCTCAAGAAACACGCGTACGAGCAGCTCAAGACACGCTCGCTGATACGGTGATATATGCTCCTTTTACGGGCGTATTAGGGGTGGATGATGTACCCGTAGGAACGTATGTTACGGCTGGAAATACGCCTGTCGTTACGATTTCTTCAACCGATCCCGTATTGGTTTCTTTTTCCTTGGGAGAGGAAGCGTATTTGCAGTGGGCAAAAGGTAATATGAATCATAGCACGTGGGGACAAGCCTTACGATTACGCCTTTCTGATGGCAGTATATATCCAGAAAATGGACGAGTTGTACAAGTTAATCATAGTATGGAAGGTAGTGCTGGTTCTGTTTTGATCAAAGCGTCTTTTGCTAATCCACATCATATCTTGATTCCAGGATTATATGGTACGGTCATAGCTTCTCAACCAGTGCGTCAAAAAGTGCTGTTAGTACCGCAACGAGCAGTACAACAAACGCTCGGGAAATATTTTATTTCAGTCGTCGATGCGTCTAATAAGGTACATACGAAAGAAGTACAACCGGGTAAAAAGTATGGTGCGTATTGGATTATTCGTTCAGGCATTAAAGCAGGCGATATTATCGTTGTCGATGGTTTTCAAAAAATGAAGGGGGTCGATTTATCTTTTCATCGGTTAACCAAGGCGGATATTGATAAGAAAACTGTTTCTATTGGCGAGATGAAGGAGGGGTAATTACGTGATATCTAAATTTTTTATACGTAGACCTATTTTTGCTATCGTTATATCCCTCATTATTTCTATTTTGGGTTTAATTGCTTTGGGTACTTTGCCCGTTGCTAAGTATCCGAATGTAACGCCTCCACAAGTACGTGTATTTACACGGTATATGGGGGCAAATGCGGAAGTTATTAATGCAACCGTTGCTAGTGTACTTGAAAAGCAGTTAAGTGGTATTGACCATTTGGTTAGTATCGAAAGTATGGGCAATGACATGGGACTATATTCGTTGCAGGCACAATTTGAGCCAGGCAGTAATGTGGATATGGATGTTATTAATATGCAAAATCGCATTCAGCAAATTGCTCCCTTGTTACCGCAAGAAGTAGCACAGGCTGGTATTTCGGTACAAAAATCGACAACTTCAATGGCGATGGTGTTTGCTTTAGTATCGCCGCATGGAACATATGATCCTATTTTTATGAAAAATTACGCGTCGCAGTATTTTTTAGATACGATAAAATCAATTCCTGGTGTAGGGAATGTACAAGAATTTGGTTCGGATTATGCTATGCGGATTTGGCTCAATCCAATGAAAATGGGTATTTTTAAAGTTACTCCCATGGAAGTAGTGAATGCTTTACGCACACAAAACGCACAAGCTGCTGTGGGTATGGTGGGTGCTCAGCCAGGACAAGTCGATGGTATTTATCAATATCCCTTACGAGCGAATGGCCGCTTGCAATCGGTGGATGAATTTAAGCATGTTGTTATCAAAACCAACCCTGACGGTTCACCTATTTATGTAGGGGATATTGCCAGCGTGCAATTAGGTGCACAAGATTATTCGATGGAAAGTAATGTCAACGGACATCCCGCGATGGGATTCATGGTTTCGCTTACATCTGACGCTAATGCTATGCAGACTGTAGGGGAAATCAAAAAAGTATTAGAAAAAGAACAAGCTCGCTTTCCTGATGATATGAATTATAAAATTATTTATGATAGTACTGTCTTTGTGAAAGCATCTATTGAAGAAGTACTTAAAACATTTGTTGAAGCATTGTTGTTGGTCGCTTTGATTGTCTTTTTATTTTTGCAAAATGCACGGTCTACATTGATCCCGCTAATTGCTGTTCCCGTTTCGTTATTAGGGACGTTTGCTTGTTTTACCGTATTGGGGTTTTCCATTAATACGCTTACGTTATTTGCTATGGTCTTAGCGATTGGTTTGTTGGTAGATGATGCGATTGTCGTGATTGAAGCGGTGGTCTATGAAATGAAGTATCATAATCGAACACCGCGAGAGGCTACGTATATAGCGATGGAAAATGTACAAAAACCTGTTATTGGTGTAGCTTGTGTACTAGCAGCCGTCTTTGTACCAGTTGCATTTTTAGGCGGTATGAGTGGTGTATTATATCGACAATTTGCCTTGACAATTGCCGTATCTGTAGGTATTTCAGCTTGGGTGGCGTTGACATTAACACCGGCACTTTGTCCATTATTGTTACGACCACATGAAAAACGTTCAACACCGCATGTGGGGGTACGTTTTTTTATATGGTTTAATGATAGAGTAGAACGTCTTATAAATGCGTATGGAAAGCGGTTAGCACAGATAAAAAATCACTTGCGTTTAAGTCTGGTAGTCTTAGTTGTGATTAGCGGATTGACAGCGATGTTGTTTATATCGTTGCCCAAGGGATTTGTTCCACCCGAGGATAATGGGTTTGTTATTTTAAATATGACATTGCCAGAGGGAATGTCGCAAGAAGAAACCCAAAAAGTGGGCTCTGCCTTTAGTAAATGGGTACAACAGCAGCCAGGCGTGGCTAATATGCTTAATGTAGTAGGGTTTAGTGTCTTGGCGGGTGGCCCTAAGGCGAATGGGATGACTTCCTTTATTGGTATGGATGATTGGAAACAACGGCCTGGTTTGGAATTATCTTCATATATGCTTGTGGGTAAGATAATGAAACAAGGCATGGCTGTTCCAGAAGCGACTGTGTTGGCAATGAATCCGCCTCCGATTGATGGCATGGGAACGTCTTCGGGTTTTTCATTACAAATTGAAAACCGTGGCGGTCATACTATTGCTGAATTAGGACAGACAGCGCAACAATTTCTTGAAAAGGCAAAGGAACGACCGGAAATAGCGGCAATTTTTACCGCCTTTACAAGTGACACACCGGGGTATGAATTAATGCTTGATCGGCAAAAGATTGCCCGTGAAGGGGTAAATCTTAAAGAATTATATCAGACACTGCAAATTTTTTATGGTTCCTATCAAGTAAATGATTTTATGATGTTTGGGCGTAACTTTAAGGTGTTCGTTCAAGCTGCTTCGGATTATCGAGGTCAAATTACGGATCTGTCGCATATCTTCGTACGCGATAAACAGGGAAATATGGTGCCTATACAACATTTTGTTACACCTTCTCCTATGGGATCTGCTTCCATTATCACTCGTTTTAATAATTATCCAGCGATTAAATTGCAGGGAATGCCAGCTAAAGGATATAGTTCAGGCGATGCGTTACAAGCTTTGCGTGAGGTTGCACAACAAACCTTGGGTGAAGGTTATGCGTATGAATGGAGTGGTATGAGTCGGGAAGAAGTAGAAGCAGGGAACAAGACTATATATATTTTTGCTCTAGCACTACTTTTTGTGTTCCTCATTTTAGCGGCATTATACGAAAGCTTTAAGGTACCGTTTGCCGTCTTGCTTAGCGTGCCAACGGGGTTATTTGGTGCATCTCTGTTTGCGTATGTATTGCATTTGCAAAATAATATTTATTTCCAAATTGGTATTTTAGCGGTGATTGGGTTGTCCGCAAAAAATGCTATCTTAATTATTGAATACGCAAAAGTACGGGTAGAAGAAAGAGGGATGGATATCGTGTCGGCCGTGATTGAGGCGGCAAAGATCCGTATTCGACCTATTGTCATGACGTCTCTTGCTTTTATCTTTGGGGCTATCCCATTGATCGTGGCATCGGGAGCTGGTGCTTCTTCACGTATTACTATGGGGATTACTGTCGTTTGTGGTACATCCATGGCGACAATATTAGGGATCTTTTTCATTCCTTTATTATTTATCATTGTGCAACGAATAAAGATTCGTATATAGATAGTATAAGAAAAGAAATGAATTATCTAAGGATAATTCATTTCTTTTCTTCTTCTTGTGGAGCGATGGAAAAGGAATATTTGTGATATAATAGTACTGCTATCCAAATAGAGGGGATAGGAAAGGAGTATGTATGGTAAAAAGTATGACATCGGGGAATCCTTTACGCCTAATGCTTGCGTTTATGATTCCCTTATTAATAGGAAATTTATTTCAACAATTTTATAATATTGCTGATGTCATTATCGTTGGTCGGACAATCGGTGTAGAAGCCTTAGCTGCCGTAGGTGCAACTGGTCCAGTTTTTATGGCACTGCTCGGTATCACGGTAGGCTTATCGGCAGGGTTTACAGTCATTACGGGGCAGCATTTTGGGGCAGGTGATCACAATGGCGTACGGCGTAGTTTTGCTATGTCCTTACTGTTATCCATTATTTTCAGTATTATTCTTACGATAGGTATGGTTTGGAGTATGCCCTATGTAATGCATTTTATGAACATTTCCCCCCAATTATATGATAATTCCTATCACTATATTATTATTATTGTCTATGGTCTAATTGCAATGATGCTATATAACTTGTTATCGAATGTTTGTCGAGCCTTAGGCGATAGCAAGACTCCTTTATATTTTTTAATTCTCTCATCGGTCATTAATATTATTCTAGCCTTATTGTTTATCATTCAATTTGGTTGGGGCGTAGCAGGTTCGGCGATCGCCTTGGTTATTTCACAACTTATTGCCACAGCAGCTTGTTTTGGCTATATGTATAAACGCTTTCCCTTACTTCGCTTTCATGTATCTGATTGGCAGTGGGATACCTATTTTGCTTGGCAACACTTGCGTCTAGGTATACCTATGGCGTTGCAATTTGTCATTATTAGTTTGGGTATTTTAGCTGTGCAATCTGTTTGTAATACGTTTGGACCAGAAACGATTGCTGGCTTTGTTTCAGCTACACGGATGGAACAACTAGCCATGCAACCGATGATTTCATTTGGTATATCAATGGCTGTATATACGGCACAGAATTACGGTGCAGGCAAATATGAACGTATACGTCAAGGCGTTCATCAATGTTCGCTTTTATCGTTTGGATTTTGTGTGATTGCCGCTGTGAGCATGTTTTTATTAGGGCATGATGTAGTTCGTTTGTTTACGACGACTTATGATCCTTTATTGATGAAACAAGCTATGCTATATGTTTATACATCCGTTCCTTGTTATATCTTTTTGGGACAAATTTTTGTTTATCGCAATGCTTTACAAGGGATGGGCATATCTAGCGTACCTCTCGTTAGTAGTCTATTAGAATTATTTGTTCGCGGAGGTGCGGCCTTTGGGTTAGCCACTATTTGGGGGTATTGGGGAATTTGTATGGCCAGTCCGTTATGTTGGATCATTGCTTGTTTCTTTACAGGGGGATGTTATATGTATGTTCAACATACGATGAAAAAAGTAGGAAAATAATAAATTAATAGAAAAAACATTTTTTGTTAATAATAGAAAATGATGTTAATTTTGGGCTTATAAACATATATTCATATGAGGTATGTGGACATGGTTTGAAAAGATCTAAACGCGGTTCAAACCGCATTTAGATTATATAGGAGTTGTGAAAATAAATAGATACATGTGTACTTGATTTAGCAAATGATAGCAGTGATATAAGCACAGTCTTTTTACTAGGTAACAAAGCGAATAGAGTACGGCAAAAGACCTACCATGTGTAGTTGCACTAGGTAGGTCTGTGTGTCATTCTATTTTTGCTTTTTATTTATTCGATGGTGTTGGTTAAGGTACCGATAGCGGATATGTTGATGCTTACCGTATCGTGTGTTTTCAGATAGCGTGGTGGGTTAAAGCCCATGCCAACACCTGAAGGGGTGCCTGTTGCGAGTACATCTCCGGCCATCAAGGGCATGCCTTGCGATAGGGTATGAATTAAGTGGGCAATAGAGAATATGCATTCTGCCGTTGAGGCATCTTGCCGTAGTTGTCCGTTTACTTCAGTGGTAATGGTAAAGGAGGAAGGTGCAGCATCACGCAAGAGGAGGTAGGGCCCCATGGGACAGAAGGTTTGCAGGCTTTTGCCGAGAAACCATTGTTCGTGATTGCGTTGTAAATCGCGTGCAGTAATGTCGTTGAGGATGGTAAAACCGTATACATAGTTCATTGCTTCGGCTTCGCTGATGTCGATGCCTGTTTTGCCAATGATGACGGCCAGTTCCCCCTCGTAATCGAGTTCTTTTGTAATTCCTTTATGGGATTGAATGACTTCGTTTGTGCCAATTACGGAGGTGGCCGCTTTGGTAAAAATTACAGGATGGGTTGGCTGTGGTGCTAGCTGGGGTGCCAGGTCTTTTAATTCGTCAATGTGGTCACTATAATTTTTTCCTACACAGAAGATGTTTCTTTCTACTTCAGGAAAGGGGGCTAGTATTTGTACTGTGTCTAAGGCAATAGGTGAAACGGCTTTTGTTGTTTCGTTTTGTTCCCATGCACTGGCTAGTGCTAATAGTCCGTCGTTACCTAAACGTACAAATTCTAATAGTGTTTCTGGAAGGGGAATGAAAAATGCTTCTTCTAAGGAAAAGGCACTATAAATGCCGGTTTCGTCTTCAGTGAGAACGCCCCACTGCGGATATCCAGCAAACTCAAAGGTTGCTAATTTTTTTATGCCCATGATTAAGTCTCCTTTTACTAAGTATAGTTAGGTTATTTGTATCAGTATTATAACACATGTTTTGTAGATATGGGTATTGGACAGGACAATTTCTCATGTTGCTAGATTAATTTACGGGAATAACTATCGTTGTAGAAAAAATGTGTTATAATACTTCATATACAGAAAATGGTGATGGATATTCTCAAGGAGGTTAGATATGAGTTTACATATTGCAGCGACAACGGGACAAATTGCTGAAACGGTATTATTACCAGGGGATCCTTTACGTGCTAAGTATATTGCAGAAACCTTTTTAAAGGATGTTATATGTTATACGGATATACGTAATATGTTAGGGTTTACGGGTACATATAAAGGTAAGCGAATTTCTGTACAGGGAACGGGAATGGGTATTCCTTCTATTTCTATTTATGTGCAGGAATTAATTCGTGAATATGGGGCAAAACGGTTAATTCGCGTAGGCACGTGTGGGGGAATGCAAAAGGATATTCCTTTGCGTGATGTGGTGATAGCCCAAGCAGCGACTACCGATTCGGGGATTATTCGCAATATTTTTGGTCCATCTATTCAGTTTGCTCCGATTGCTAATTTTGAGTTGCTACGGAAGGCGTATGATAACGCCATAGCGGCACATATTCCTGTACGGGTAGGAAATGTTATTTCAGTTGATCGCTTTTATGATGATGAAATTGATAACGATAAATTGTCTGCTTACGGTATCCTTGCGGTAGAAATGGAAACAGCTGGGTTATATGTGTTGGCCGCTAAGTATGGCGTTGCTGCGTTGGGATTATTTACGGTTAGCGATCAGTTGATTACTAAAGAAGCTTGCACTCCCGAAGAACGACAGCTTTCATTTAATAATATGATTCACATTGCCTTGGATACGGCTATTGAAGAGTAGGGGGCAATACGTGTATGTTTACGGTTAGAAAGCGACTGGAAATATCTGCTGCACATCAGTTGCATTTAGATTATGAGAGTAAATGTCGTCATTTACATGGCCATAATTGGATTATTTATGTTACTTGTCAAGCGGCTGAATTAAATGAACAGGGTATGATCGTTGATTTTAAGCAAATTAAAGAATTGGTGCATGGTAAATTGGATCATCAATATTTGAATGAATTGTTTCCCTTTAATCCTACGGCAGAAAATTTGGCTAAATGGATTTGCGATACGGTGCCTTATTGTGTAAAAGTGGAAATACAAGAAAGCGAAGGGAATGTGGCTATCTATGAAAAATAAGTTGTATATTAATGAAATTTTTCATAGTATTGATGGTGAAGGTAGGCGAGCTGGTGAGCTCGCCTCTTTTATTCGATTATGTGGGTGTAATTTGCGTTGTATTTATTGTGATACAACCTATGCTTTTGCTGAAGGGCGGTTGATGGACGTTGAAGATATTGTAGCGGCTGTCCGTTATCGGAATGTTACGCTGACTGGTGGTGAGCCATTATTACAACCGATTCATGGTTTATTGCAAGCACTTTCGGCACAGGATGTTAATATTGAAACAAATGGAAGTGTCGATATTTTACCTTATATGGTATATCCACATGTTTGGTTTACTATTGATTACAAAGGTCCGTTTTCGCAAATGGAAGAAAAAATGTATGCACCTAATTTTCGGCATCTGCGATCGCAAGATGTGTTAAAATTTGTAGTTGGGTCATATCAAGATTTAGAGGTAGCACGTATATTGTGTGAAGAGGTGCAACCTACATGTGCTATTTATGTTGGGGCTGTGTTTGAAACGTTAGCACCACGTGATATTGTAACATATATGGAGCGGTATTCATTGACGTCATGGCGGTTACAATTGCAGATGCATAAGTATATTTGGCCACCTGATATGCGGGGTGTATAGCTATATTGTATTGTGATGGCAAGGGGAACTGTTTTTACTTGCTTTTACATTGGTAAAAAGCGTATGATAGTAGCCAGAGAAAGGGTTTATATTCGGTATAGGATGTATTGAGGTGAGCAGTTTGCGTATAGTTATTATTGGGGCAGGTAAGTTAGGATATACGATTGCCGAGCTTTTATCTAATGAAGATTTTGATGTCGTTGTTGTCGATCATGACGAAGAACGATTGGAAGTGATAAAAAATAATTTGGATGTGTTGACGATTGCGGCTAATGGTTCGAGTCCGTTGACGATGAATGATCCAGATATTCGTGGCGCCGATATGCTGATTGCGGCTACGGCTGTTGATGAAGTAAACATGGTTGCTTGTATTTTAGCTAAAAAGCACGGGGTGAAGTATACGGCTGCTCGTATTCGTGATATGGAATTTATGTCGGAGGCACGAGAGTATTTAAAAGAAAATTTTGATATTGATCGTTTGTTAAATCCTGAATTTATTACGGCCAAGGAAATTAATCGCATTTTGATGACGCCAGCCGCACTTAATGTAGAAGATTTTGCCAATGGCAAGGTGCGCATGCTAGAAACGAAGATGTCTTCTAAGTCGGCACTGATTGGAATTCCTTTTAAGGATTTGGCTATTCCAAAGAATATATTGGTTAGCATGATTTTTAGAAACAAGAAAATGATTATTCCCCATGGTGATGATCAATTAATGCCTGATGATAATGCGTATTTTATTGGGGAACCGAAGGGGATAGAGGCGTTTAGTAAGGAGTGGCTCAAGCATGATGTAACACGGATTAAACGAGTCATGATTATCGGGGCTGGGCGGACTGGTCGTTTTTTAGCACCGTTACTCGATCAACAGGATGTGGATGTAAAGATTATTGATAAGGATAAGGAACGAAGTTTGCTTGTAGCGGAACATTTACGTAATGGCATGGCTATTTGTGGAGATGGGACGGATATCGATCTGTTAGAACAAGAGGGAATTGCTGTGGCTGATGCGGTTGTTTGCGTAACTGATGATGATCGGTTGAATTTAATGTTAGCATTGATTGCAAAACATTTAGGTGCAAAAAAAACGATTGTGCGCGTATCACGTATGGAATATGCTGATTTGATGGAAAAAGTAGGGGTAGATGTGGTGCTTTCAACGCGGTTGTTGTCGGCAAGTGAAGTTTTAGCGATAGCACGGCAAGGCGGTGTTATTTCGGTGTCTTTGTTAGAAGGCGCTAAGGCGGAAGCCGTAGAAGTGCAGGTTCGTCAGGGGGCTCCCGTCGTGAATAAGCGATTAATGGATATTAACTTGCCAAAAGAATGTTTGGTATGTGCGTATGTACGTGACGGCAAAACGTATATTCCTAATGGTGCGTCGACACTTATGGAAGGGGATCGGGCGATTCTTATGATGGAAATGGCACATTCGCAAAAGGTCATGACGTATTTTAAAGGTAGGAATTAAGATGAACAATCGATTGTTTTTCTTTTTATTAGGACGGATGTTATGTATTGATGGGATTGTTTTTTTGTTTCCCGTTGGGATTTCCTTTTTCGTTGGTACGGAGGGGTTATTTTTGCCTTCTTTTTTTGCCGCATTGGTTTTAAGTGTAGGCTGTATATATTATGGTCGCCATCATAATAAACAATGTAGTGTCCGTGAAAGTGCTTGGTATATGGGCGTGATCTGGATGGTGATGACGGTGTTAGGCATGATTCCCTTTTTTTTGACAGGGCAGTACAGTGTGGGCGATGCGTTTTTTGAAAGTGCTTCGGCATGTACAACAACGGGTATCGTCTTACATCCTGTGTATATTCAGCAGATAGCTGTGCTTGGCATATGGCGAGGTGTATTAACCTGGCTAGGTGGATTGCATTTTATACTCTTGCTGGCAACGATTATGCCTCAGGTAAGTGGCTGTTTCGGATTATTTTTGTCAGCTCGTCAACGTATTCATTTTAGTCCCTTGTTTCATCAGCTGGATGGGCGGGCAAAGCGATTGGGTTTTCTTTATGTTTGTTTTACGTTACTCATCATAAGTGGTTATGTGCTTTGTCATATGCCGCTACAGGATGCACTAGTTCAGGCGTTATTGACAGTTTCCATGGGTGGTGGTTATCAGACGCTAGGTACATATGCACATATGCCTGGTGTGCTTGGCGTGACGAGTATAGGGATGTTATTGGGGGCAGGAAATTTTTTGCTTTTTAGTAAAGAAATGAGATATGAACGCCTTAAAGATATGTTTTGTGATATTGAATGGCGTGTGTTTATGGGACTAATCCTTTGCGGTGGTTTAGGTATTGCTGTCGTCTTGTATCGCATATGTTCTTATTCGATGATAGAGGCTATAGAATATGGATTATTTCATACATTGTCGTTTTTATCAACGAGTGGTTATGTGCTTACGGATGTAGCAAAGTGGCCAGATATGGCCGTGTTTATCTTGTTTATTAGTGCATTTATTGGTGGCGGTATGGGATCGGTTACAGGTGGTTTGCGGATTATACGTTGTATTATTCTCATAAAGGTAGCAATTCAAGAAATGAAGCGTACTTTACATCCTCGCATGGTATTGCATATATCGGTCAATAAAATGCCCGTGGAAATACAAATTATGAGTCGTATATTGACGTATTTTTTCTTGTTTGTAGCGGTTTTTTTCGTTTCGGCATTGGTTATTTCTTTAGGTGGTATATCTCCTTTAACCGCCATGGGGTTATCGATTGGTGCTCTTTCTAGTACGGGGACGACTGTGTATCTATTTAGTCATGGAGATATTGTTTTTTTACCTATGTGGGTAAAAGTATATAGTGCGTTGTTGATGATAATCGGCCGGATAGAAATTTTTTCCTTTTTTATCATGGTACATACGGGAATACAATATCTGCGGCGGCAGTGGTAGGAGATAGGCATGGATAGTAAAGTAGTTATATATGTATTAGGCAATTTATTGACAGCCGTAGCAATTACGCTTTTTTTACCACTTGGTGTAGCCTTGTGGTATGGTGAAAGTTGTTGGTTCACTTTTGGTATGACGATTCTTATTGCTTTTGGTATCGGCAGAGGTTTTCGGCTGTATGGCACGGTTATTCAGCGTTCGTTGAGTGTGCGTGAGGGGATTGCCATTACCACCTTAGGTTGGGTTGCAGTTGCTTTAATTGGTATGTTGCCGTATATATTAGGTCATTATTTGGGTGTGATTGAAGGTTGGACGGAAAGTATTTCTGGCTTTTCTGGTACGGGGGCAACGGTTATTTCTGATGTATCACTTATTCCTCAAAGTGTATTGCTTTGGCGGAGTGAAACGCATTGGTTAGGCGGTTTGGGAATTATTGTTATTTTCATTGCTTTTTTACCGCAATTAGGACATGGTACGGTGCATATGTTCAATGCGGAAAGTACGGGACCATCGTCGTCGCGTTCGTTGCCTCGTATTAGAGAAATGGCACAAGCGTTATTTATCGTTTATGCAATATTCACGGGGGCAGTGTTTTTGGCACTTTGGGTCAGTGGTTTATCGCCAGTTATCGCTTTAAATCACGCTTTTTCTACGATTGCTACGGGCGGATTTTCGCCTTATAATGATAGTGTCGCCCATTTTCATAGTCCCTATATTGAAGGGATACTTATCGTCTTTATGTTGCTTTCGAGTGCAAATTTTGGGATGTATGTTGCGATGTGGAAACGAGGGTGGCGTGTTGCTTGGGAGAACACGGAATATCGATGCTATTTGGCGTTGGTTGCTATTGCTACGCTTATCATTGCTGGCAATATTATGATAGTTATGGATGTACCGGGGATTACGGCGGTACGACAAGCATTATTCCAAGTGGTGTCATTGTCTTCTTCAACTGGTTATGTATCAACGGATTTTGATCAATGGCCAAGTTTTTCAAAATTGGTCTTATTATTGTTGATGTTTATTGGCGGTTGTGCTGGTTCAACAGCTGGTGGCTTTAAAGTTACGCGTGTGATGTTGTTAGGGCATTTGCTACTGAACACGATACGGCAAAAAATTCATCCTGGTGCAGTGATGACGGTATATTCTAATCATGAGGAAGTATCAGCGGATATTGTTCATGGCGTTGCCCGATTTTTTTTCGTATGTGTCATGATTAATGTGGTATGTGTTTTTTTATTAGTATGGGATGGTGTGCCTCTTTTTGCGGCGATGAGTGTGAGTGTTTCTTGTTTGAGTAATTGTGGACCGGGGTTTGGTATGTTTGGTGCTACGTGTACGTATGCACCCTTACCAGCATTTAGTAAGGTTATTGTGTCCATCGTCATGTTGATGGGACGGTTGGAGTCTTTCACGGTGTTAGCATTATTCATGCCGTCTTTTTGGAAAAGTTATAAAAATTGGTAAAGACGATAACGTAAAAACGTATCCTTAAAATATATTTTGGGGATACGTTTTTTATTTTTATAACGTTGTTATTGGGGTTGTATGAAGAATTGATGAAGTTTTGCCTCTTTCTATATGTTGTTGGTTACAATAAAAGCAAGGATACGTATGTACTGTAAGGAGGACATGTGATGAAAAAATGGAAACTTGGGTTATGTGTGATTGCAATGAGTGTAGTTGGTTTGACTAGTTGGCAAATATACATGTCACAACAGGTTACAGCAAAACCCGTTCCTGTTGTGACGAAACCAGAAGATGGGATTCATTATGTGTTTATTACGGGAGCGGTTCGGCATCCGGGATTATATAGTTTTGATGAAGGCGTGCGTATTGGGGAAGTGGTCCATGCTGCAGGCGATGTGGTGGCCTATGCGGATGTTAGCAAAGTAAATATGGCAGCGACGGCTACTGATGGAAGTCATATTCATATTCCTTATACTCGTCAAGGGGTGCCGAAAGATACACAAGAAGATGATGGATTGGTGAATATTAATCAGGCCGATGAACGAGAATTAAGTACATTATCAGGGATTGGCCCGACCACGGCGAAACGGATTGTCATGTATCGCAATAAAAATGGCCCTTTTACAACTTGTCAGGACATTTGTAAGGTTAAGGGAATTGGACCATCTAAATATGATGAGTTTAAATATTCGATAAAAGTATGAAATATGTCGGCATTAGTATGGCCCTAGCTATGATTGCAGGAATTTTGGGAACTGCATATGGTTTTCCTATTTGGGGGAGCGGTGGAGTTGTCTGTTTAGGGGCGTTGCTTTTAGGGCGGAAACATTTGCCAACGGCACAGCTTTTGGGGTGTTTGATGTTGATTGCTTTAGGCATGGGGGTAATACGAATTCAATTTGCTGAAAGTGAGTACGCACAGCTGCCATATTATATGATCGGTAAATATATACAAGTCGTAGGCGTGGTGGAAGAGAAAAAACGAACGATTATAACGAATACGGGCGAGATGACTACGTATATAGTATCGTTGCAAGCACCTTATAAGGGGAAAATATATCTTCGCATACCGGCAGAACCAAAGTATCAAATAGGGGATGTATTGCGGGTGCGTGGAAAGATACAAGCACTTTCGTATTACCAAAATCGAGGTAGTTTTGATCGCTATCATAGGGATAAAGAACAGCATATATTTGGCTCCATGTATATTAAAAAAAACACAGAGGTATTTTATGTAGCAACTCGTTCGGGCTGGCGATATCGTATGATGAATATACGTCAGCAGCTGTATTGGAAGTTTCAGTCCGCCCTTGGTACTAAGGATGCACGCATTATGAGTGCCTTGTTATTTGGGGGCGAATATGAAACGTTACCCCCATCTTTAGTAGAGTCTTTTGCGATAACGGGTCTTATTCATATTCTTTCGGTGTCGGGTTCACATATGATTTTATTATTTACGATTTTACAATTGATTGGTCGAGGGATAGGTGTAAAAGGGTATTCTTGGTTTTTTGTTGTTGCAACGGTCATGATTTTTTATGGTGCATTATCGGGTTTTGTAGCTCCTGTCATGCGTTCTTTATTGATGAGTTTAATCAACGTATATAGCCTCGTAGCTAAACGCGAATATATAGGGGTGCATGCGTTGGGTATAGCTATGGGTATCATGACGCTAAGCAGTCCGTTTATTGTATTTGATTTAGGATTTCAATTATCTTGTGGTGCTACGGCTGGAATCTTGTGTTTTTATTCGCGCATGAAAGAATTTTTTTCTTTTTTACCGTCTTTTTTGTGTGAAACTACGTCGCTATGTGTAAGTGCACATGTATTTATCGTGCCCTTATTATTTAAGGCATTTCAAGCATTTCCCGTTTATTCGTTGGTAGCCAATATATTGGTAGCACCTGTACTAGATGTAGTAATTATATTAGGCTTGAGTGCGGCTGTTATAAGTTTTTTTTCTTTAGGCATGATGCATGTATGTTTAGCTATCGCACAGCCGTTATTGTTGCTTGCTATTAAGGGAAATGATTTTTTAGCGGCCCTGCCATATAGTCGCTATTGGCATGGTGCTTGGTTGGTGCCAGATGTGATTCTTTGGTATGTTTTTATTGGGTGTTTACTTTTTTCTTCTTGGCGTTGTCGTTCCGTTATTTATTCCTTGGTTATGAGTTGTGTGCTCTGGCATATGGTGTTGTGGTGGTATCAGCCAACGTATCGTGTATATAGTTTTGATGTTGGCAAAGATACGGCAATTTGTGTAATAGATAAAGATAATTTAGCTCGATTATGGTATAATAAAGAAAGTCGTAAAACGGCAGAACAAGTCGTATCTACAATAATACCTTTGTTACGGTATGAAGGCGTTTTCGTTTTACAGGAATGCACCCTTACGGGCAGGGAAACGTCGGCGTTAGCTTCCTTATTAGCACCATATATGGACATAGGTGCATCTATCCATCAGTTGAAAAAGGGAGGATGTGAAATGCTTTGCAATCCAGGTATTCCTTATTTCTGGTGGGATGGTGTTGGTTTGTATAAGGTGCCGACAGGATCCTGTGTAGAATTATATCGTGCTGATACGGGTAATGTTATTCCCCCGATAGGTGCGGGAGCGTGGATTGTTCATTGTCCTGCTAAGGGTATTCCTGCTTGTACGGCGTGGTTACAAAAAGCCGCATATGAGGGAATTTCTTGCTTTTCGCCAGCTACGACAGGTGAGTTGATTGCTTCATATTATAAGGGAAAATGGTATTTTCAACGATATAAAGGAGTTACCCTATGAAAGGAATTTGCTTTGTTTTGGGACAAGAAGAATATTTATTAGAACAGGGGAAAAAGTCTTTTTTACAAGCTTGTTCGACACGGCTAAAAGCGGAGATACGGGTACACACTTATGGCGCTGCGGCAACGATGCAAGAAGTCGTTGAGATGTTAGAGTCAACCGATTTGTTTGGCGGAAAAGATATTGTCATATGGCAACAACCCAGTGTTATACGGGGAAAACACAAAGGGGCCTCGCGAAAAAAATTGACGTCTCAAGAAGAATGGTTTATAGATAAAGTTACTTCATTGGCAGAAACAAGTGGTTTGTTATTCTATATAGAAGGAACAGTCGATGAAAAAGATCCTTTATTTAAGGCACTACTTCCGTTTGCTTCAGTTGTACGTTGCAATCCCTTAGAGGTATCCGATATTCTTACGTTTATACAACAATATCTGCAGCAACAGGGGCATCGTTTATTACCAGCTGGGAGAACGTATTTGCAAGCATTATTTTCGACATGGGAAACACTCCCTCTTCGTTATATTGTTTCAGAATTAGAACGTTTATGCCTTATCATCGAGCCGCATCAAGATATCCGAAAAGAGGATGTCGATCATTTATTTGTGGATAATATGGATAAAAAATTGTTTACTTTTATGGATTATTTTTTTGCTCAGCAGCAAGAGAAAATACAGCCTTTTTGTGCATCCTTGTTTAATAGTAAACAGTATATAAAAAATTTAGGAACGTTAGGTAGGACCGTGCGGTTAATGATTGCTTATAAGGAATTACAAGCGATGAGGATGGGCGAAAAGCAGCTGTTAGAGATTATGCAAGAAATCAATATGGGAAGACCGATGAGAGGCGAATTATGGCATATTAAACAAAAGGGAAAGAATTGGTCGATTGCATCATTAAGAGCATTATCTCTTTTTTTGTTTCATTTACAGTTTGATATTCGTCAAGGGGTATTATCAATTGACGATATAGAACCCTTGTTGTGTAGTGCATGTAAGCCTAATTATCATAGTATATTATGATAGTGGGTAGGGATAGAAAGGTAAGGAGTGTAGTATGAAAGTATGGCGTATTGTTCCTAAAAAAACATTCGTTGTGCCGTGCACCGAGAAGAAATCTATACAAATAAAAGAAATACGTGTCAATCCATCGACAGAAGAATATTGGGTGTATACAACATCTGATACGGCTACTGTCACTACAACAGAAATTCAAGCACGTGTAGCTGAGGTATTAGCTATTCATGGAAAATTGGAAATACACCACACTCAGCCAGAGGGGAATTCCATTGATGATAATCCAGTTGAGGGGATGGAGGAATTACAATCCATTGCTACGTTTGATAATACGCCTAATATAGGGGAATATGATATTCCTCATGAAGACTATTACGATCTGGTGCATAAGGAAAACGAAGATATTTATGATGAAGCTTATTGGAATGCTTGTAAAGTAGTAAAACAATCTTCGAAACAAGTAAAGGCGGATGAACAGCATACTTCGGATGTATTGTTAGGCAAAGCTATTACGGCTGAGCCTACTGCGATTAATGAGGTGTTAGGAGAAGAAGACAATAAAGTTGTGCTAAAGGGAAAAGTGGTTAAAGTCGATTTTCGTGAGTTTAAATCTAAGCGTATTTTACTTACCTTTCAAATGGCGGATAAGACCAATGGGGTAAGTGGTAAACGTTTTTTTGAGATATCAAATCAAACGAATGGAAAGTTTAAACGCCGTAATTCGCTTACGCAAGGTATGTATGATAGTCTTAAGGCACAATTTGTGGTGGGAGCACATGTCTTGGTAAGTGGCAGTATGCAATATGATGAGTATGAAAAGGATTATCTCTTGAATGTAGAAGATATTATGCTGGTTGAAGATGATGCAGTAGAACGAGAAGATACGCATCCAACACCGCGTGTTGAATTACATTTACATACAGTGATGAGTGATATGGATGCCCTTATTACGGTTAAAGATTTGATTAAAACGGTAAAAAAATGGCGTCATCCTGCTGTTGCCGTGACGGATCATGGCGTTGTGCAGTCTTTTCCACTATTACAAGAAATATCGCAGGATAAATCTAATCAGGTAAAAGTTATTTATGGTATGGAAGGATATTTATTTGATGAGCATATCGATCAATCGTATCACATCATTATTTTAGCTAAAAATCAGATTGGTATCCGTAATTTATATAAAATAGTTAGTATTTCTCATCTTAAATATATTTATCGCGGACGTCCGCGTATTCCACGAAAAGTATTAAATGAGTATCGTGAAGGGTTAATTTTGGGAACAGCTTGTGAAGCAGGGGAATTGATTCGGTCTATGGTGCAGAAAAAATTGCCATATGCGGAATTAAAGAAGATTGCTTCGTGGTATGATTATTTAGAAATTCAACCTATTTCTAATAATGAATTTTTATTACGTGAGGGATATGTGAAAGATGAGGAAGCACTTCGTCAGATTAATCGCACGATTTTACGCTTAGGGGATGATTTAGGAAAATTGACCGTAGCCACTGGTGATGCCCATTTTTTAAATCCTGAAGACAAAATTTATAGAGAAATCTTAATGACTGGAAAAGGATTTAAAGATGCACAGTATCAACCTGATTTGTATTTCCGGACTACCGATGAAATGTTAGAAGAATTTGCGTATTTAGGTGAAGATCGGGCTAAAGAAGTGGTTATCACTAATACGAACAAAATTAACGATATGATTGAAGCTGTACGGCCGATACCAAAGGAAACATTGTATTTTCCAAAAATTCCTGGTTCATCGGATGCATTAAAAAATATGTGTTATACAAAGGCTCATCAAGTTTATGGAAATCCTTTGCCAGAGATTGTTACAGCTCGCTTGGAAGAAGAATTTACGTCTATTTTAGGAAATGGGTTTGGTGTGTTATATTATATTGCTCATAAATTAGTTAAGCACTCGCATGATGATGGTTATTTGGTTGGTTCGCGTGGATCTGTAGGTTCGTCTTTTGTAGCGACGATGGCGGATATTACGGAAGTAAATCCATTGCCACCGCATTATGTTTGCCCTTATTGTCAATATAGTGAATTCTTTACGCATGGCGAAGTTGGAGGTGGTTTTGATTTACCTGATAAGGTTTGCCCGCATTGTGGTACGGTTTTACATAAGGATGGGCATAATATTCCGTTTGCTATTTTCCTTGGGTTTGATGGAGATAAGGTGCCTGATATTGATCTTAATTTTTCTGGTGAATATCATCCGAAGGCTCATAAATATACGGAAGAACTTTTTGGTAAGGACAATGTATTTAGGGCAGGCACGATTGGTGCTGTCAAGGATAAAACGGCATATGGATATGTGATGAAATGGGCAGAAGCGAAAAATATTACTGTTAATGAGGCTTACATTAATAGTTTGGTAAGTGGATGTACGGGTGTTAAAAATACGACGGGGCAACATCCGGGCGGCGTTATGGTCATTCCTCGGGATATGGATGTGCATCATTTTACGCCCGTGCAATATCCAGCTAATAAAAAAGATTGTGGCATTATTACTACTCATTTCGATTATCATTCTATTGAAGGTCGACTGGTAAAGCTTGATATATTAGGACATGATGATCCAACGGTTATTCGGTTGTTAGAAGATTGGACGGGAGTCAATGCACGTGATATTCCCTTTGATGATCCAAAAACGATGAGTTTGTTTTCTAGTCCTGATGCTTTAGGCTTAACGGCGGAAGAATTAGGTTCACCTGTGGGAAGTCTAGGTATTCCTGAGTTTGGTACATCTTTTGTACGTAAGATGCTTGTTGATACACGTCCTAAAACATTTTCTGAATTAGTGCGCATTTCTGGTTTTTCGCATGGAACAGATGTATGGTTAAATAACGCTCAAGATTTGATTACGTCTGGAACGGTACCTTTAAAAGAAGCCGTTTCTACGCGCGATGATATTATGAACTATCTCATTCAGCATGGTATTGCACCTAAGACGAGTTTTAAAGTTATGGAAAATGTGCGCAAGGGAAAAGGCATTGATAAAGTCAATAAAGTAGGAGAAAAGACAACGAATTATGAAAATGAATTAAAAGAGGGGAATATCCCGTCATGGTTTATTGATTCTTGCAAGAAAATTGGCTATCTCTTTCCACGTGCTCATGCGGTAGCGTATGTTATGATGGCATTCCGCATCGCTTGGTTTAAGATTAACTATCCTTTAGCTTATTATGCTGCGTATTTTTCCATTCGTGCAAAGGCCTTTAAGTTGTCGGCGATGATTCACGGATTGGAAACACAAAAACATGTGATGAAAGCGATTGCCGCCAAAGGAAATGCCGCATCGAAAATAGAGCAAGACTTGTACTCGGCCTTAGAACTAGCCGTGGAAATGAGCTTGCGTGGGTTCTCTTTTTTGAATGTAGATATTCAGCGTTCGCATGCGAAACATTTTATCATCTGTGAAGGGAAAATTTTACCTCCTTTGACTGCTGTTGAGGGATTAGGTGAAAATGTGGCGGAACAAATCGTGGAAGCACGTAATCATGGTTTATTTACATCTAAAGCCGATTTGCGGGTTCGGGGTAAAGTAGGGCCGACGTTAATCGAATTAATGGCAGAAGAGGGTTGTTTAGGGGGGCTTCCCGATGATGAACAAATGGATTTATTTGCAATGTAAAGATATCGACATGTATGCTGGTGTGCATTATAATAAGCATGAATTTAATTGATAGGAAAGCTTGAGGTGTGATAAATGAGCACTAATAAAAAATTACAAGGTCCTCTTAATGATCAGCTATTTGCAGCTATTTTAAAGCTTAAAACGATGGAAGAGTGCTATGAATTTTTTGAAGATATTTGTACAATTGCAGAAATTAAGGCAATAGCTGCTAGGTTAGAAGTAGCACGTATGCTCAAGCAGGGCGAAATTTATGAAGATATTGTAAAACAAACAGGGGCTAGTACGGCTACAATTAGCCGTATTAAACGGTGTTTAGTATACGGGACAGGTGGTTATGATAAAATTTTAGAACGATTATACCCTTCTCATAAGAAGAAATAAATGTAGTTTGTTGATAGAATAAATAGAGTTACTTCGTTTTATGGAGTGAATCAAGTGATAGTATGATAGTACCAGTGCATAGAGAAAAGACTCCTTGATGAGGAGTCTTTTCTCTATGCGGAATATATCTAAAGGAGTGTATAGGATGCGTTCAAGCTTGGATATTACTATTTTTAAAAATGGGGATATAAATATATGTAAAGGATCAATGTATAATATCTTGTGGGAAGATTATGTTTTTTATCGCGATTGTGCTAATCATGCTTGGCGGAAGGGAAACAAGCATGATGATTTTTTGGCTAGTCGGTATGAACGAGCGGCGTGGGTTACGTTAGTTTATTTTTTTGATAGTATTATAGAGCAATGGTTGTTAACGTTGATGGCAGAAGAGCCAATTCTGTCGGCATCACGGTGGCAGAAGTGTTTATTTATATTGCAGTCTCAGTATACACAAGAAGATATTAACCAATATGATTTTTCACGTTTGCAACAGCAGGTAATGCAGTGGGAAAAACAAAAAATCATGTTATTAGAACAGGTGTCGTGGGAAACGTTAGAAGAAATGGAAGAGGTGATTGATTCGTTCTTTTCTTTCATTGAACAACAAGGTACTTTATATCGTTTTCCCATAGAAACGAAGGAAACAAAATCGGTTGTAGAAAAAATCAGTTCTTTATTTCATCGCCGTGATAACATATAAAAAAGCTATACGTATGCAGTACCATTG
>NZ_AFUG01000018.1:0-49811 GCF_000221545.1 Megasphaera sp. UPII 135-E | reverse complement strand
ACCTTCACGAATAGCGAAACGTAAGCCTACTTCAATAGCAATCGGTGTAATCAATTCTACATCCATTTTTACATTATCACCAGGCATGCACATTTCTGTTCCTTCTGGTAACTGGATAACTCCCGTTACGTCCGTTGTTCTGAAATAAAACTGTGGGCGATAACCATTAAAGAACGGCGTATGACGACCACCTTCATCTTTTGTCAACACGTATACTTGTGCTTTAAATTTAGTGTGTGGATGAATGGATCCTGGTTTTGCCAATACTTGTCCACGTTCAATTTCTTTACGATCTACACCACGCAACAATGCACCGATATTGTCACCAGCTTCTGCCAAATCCAACAATTTACGGAACATTTCAACACCCGTAACAACGGTCTGTTTTGGTTCTTCTGCTAACCCTACGATTTCTACCGTATCGCCTACTTTAACCGTTCCGCGTTCTACACGTCCCGTAGCAACAGTACCACGACCAGTAATCGTAAATACATCTTCAACCGGCATCAAGAACGGCTTGTCCGTCGGACGATCTGGTGTCGGAATATATTCGTCAACCTTCGCCATCAATTCCAAAATGCTCTTTTCTGCTTCTGCGTCCCCTTCTAATGCTTTCAATGCAGAACCTACAACGATAGGGATATCGTCTCCCGGGAAGTCATAAGAGCTGAGCAATTCACGTACTTCCATTTCGACCAATTCAATTAATTCTGGGTCATCTACCTGATCCGCTTTATTGAGGTATACGACAATAGCAGGAACCCCTACCTGACGAGCTAACAAGATATGTTCACGGGTCTGTGGCATAGGACCATCTGCTGCGGATACAACCAAAATAGCTCCGTCCATCTGAGCTGCACCGGTGATCATATTTTTTACATAATCAGCATGCCCCGGGCAATCCACATGTGCATAATGACGTGCGTCTGTTTCATATTCTACGTGTGCCGTGTTGATTGTAATACCACGTTCACGTTCTTCTGGTGCCTTATCAATATCTGCATAATCTTCAAATTTTGCATATCCTTTTTGGGATAATACTTTTGTAATAGCAGCTGTCAATGTTGTTTTACCATGGTCAACGTGACCAATGGTTCCGATATTAACATGCGGTTTCGTTCTTTCAAAATGTTCTTTTGCCATTTTTCTCGATTCCTCCTTTAGGATCAAAATAGTGTATATTTGTATTTTACCATAATTTTCTTCAATTTTAAAACATAGAAACGTTTCAAATTTACAATAAAAGTAACTATGATACATAATAATAGATAAAAAATGACCCCGTTTAAAAACGAGGTCATTACTATATTGGTGGCGACTCGGAGATTCGAACTCTGGACACTGCGGGTATGAACCGCATGCTCTAGCCAACTGAGCTAAGCCGCCATGTATGGAGCTATTGACCGGGATTGAACCGGTGACCTTATCCTTACCAAGGATACGCTCTACCGACTGAGCTACAACAGCTTATTACCCTGCAAAGAACACCATAAAAAACAATAAAAAGTATGGTAGCGGGGGCAGGACTTGAACCTACGACCTTCGGGTTATGAGCCCGACGAGCTACCAACTGCTCCACCCCGCGACATTTGGTGGTGGGGGAAGGATTCGAACCTTCGAAGGCGAAAGCCGGCAGATTTACAGTCTGCTCCCTTTGACCGCTCGGGAACCCCACCAAATACTGGAGCCGACGATAGGACTTGAACCTACAACCTACTGATTACAAGTCAGTTGCTCTACCAATTGAGCTACGTCGGCTTGTTCACTAAATCAGAGAACGAATATATTATACTAATTTACATGCTGCTTGTCAACACTAAATATGTATTTTGTAAATAAATAACGTCATAACTGATTTCTATCTTATAACATCCCCTCTGCTGCCACTCGTGAATACATAGACTTATATATTTCTACTCTATATCGCATATGCTATAATAAATCCAATATAACTATACGAAAAGAGGTCTCCCCATGGAGCGAGATACAAACCTAATAAAACAATATATCTATACGTTAGGAATTCCTTGTGTTGGCATCGCTCCTGGTACATTTTCTATTCCTTCTTATCCACAAGATATATGTCCCTTAGCTGCTGGAGAAGGCGATGCACGCTATCAACCTACTACCTTATTACCTTCTTGTCAATCCGTCATCGTCTTACTATTTCCATATTATGTAAAGGATCCACATCCTTATAACTTATCTTTATATTGCCGCAGTATCGACTATCATACCATCATTCACCACTATTTAAATGAAGTTACTTGTTTTTTAACCCAAACATATCCTCACCAAGACTTTCTATCTATTGTGGATACAGCCCCTCTATCCGATCGTTATTTAGCTTATCTCGCTGGACTGGGCTTTATCGGTGACAATAATTGTTTTATTAATGAAACCTATGGTTCATTTTGTTTCATTGGCAGTATTTTAACTTCTCTCCCCCTTAAACCAGATCATCCTCAACAACGTGAATGCTTTCATTGTGGTGCATGCAAACGGTCTTGCTTGGGCCATTGTTTAGATACAGCCAAATATGATTACCATCTATGTAAATCCTATTTAACACAAAAAAAAGGCGAGTTATCGCCTATGGAAATTCAAGTAATTCAAAAAACACCGCTTGTATTCGGTTGTGATATATGTCAAGATGTATGTCCCCACAATCATGATATTCCCGAAACACCTATAAAAGAATTTCATCAATCTCGCATCGCTTATTTAAAAAAATCAGATTTACAAGAGCTATCTAACCGCCAATTTCAACAGCTATATAAAAATAGAGCCTTTTCCTGGCGAGGAAAAGGCATTCTATTAAGAAATATACAATATTTAGAAGAAATACAATCAAACTCAGAACAACGACAAAACCCAAATACCAAAAACGATCCCTCCCACAAATAATCCTATTATACATAAAATAGGAATAATCGTAGGAATAATCGCAACGACAAGTCCTTTACGCCAATTCAATTGATAATTACATTGAATGGCAATGATCCACAATATAAATGACCAGATACCCATTATAACAGAAATAAATGTACCACCCCAACTATTTCCAATTAATGGTAAGGCATATACAACCCCTCGAATATATTGTGGAATAAAAGAAAAACAACAACCCGCAAATATACCCGTAAATGTTCCGTTTTTAGTAAATAGCCGTGAAACACCATGCGTAATGGCTGCCAAGTACAAAAGCCAGAATGCTTTTCCTATGGTGATACCATAAAAATAACTATCGCCATGATCAGCCAAAATCCCCTGTGGGATCATAAATAACATAGCAAGAATCCATACCGCTATCCCTTCACGCCAATGGGATTGACTTGTGATAAGCTGAAATGTCTGATACGGGTCACAAACAACGCCATAGATATCTAATAAAATTTGCTTACCATATGATTTCATTGCATGTTTGCCTCCTTCATCAATGCTAACGGACGCACTACTTCTTGCCCATATAAGGCAAATCTATTCTGAAAAACAGCCGTAGACTGCAACTGTCCATGAACCCACTGTTTCCAATTTTCCATATCATCATACGTAACAATACAATCATCATCACTAATATGTAATTTCTTTTTTGTATAATTTAATGCATCATAATAATTTCCTAATTCATCAATAAGTCCCAACGCTTTTGCCTGTGTTCCCGTATAGATACGCCCATCTGCTAACGGTTTTACAACGGCAGGATCCATGTGTCGGCCCTTAGCGACAACCATAACAAATTGATTGTACATATCATTAACCATCTGTTGTGTTATTTGTCGTTCTTCCGGGGTCATATCGCGAAATGGGGAAAAAATATCTTTATGCATACCCGATTTTATTTTTCTTCATGTACCCCTATTTTTTTGCTCAGTCCTTGTACATCATAATAAGACATATATACCCCGATACTTCCCGTAATCGTCGATGGATTAGCAAAAATTTTATCACCATAAGTGGCTAACCAATATGCACCTGATGCTGCCGTATCCCCCATAGAAACAATAATGGGAATGTGTTTATCCTTAGCTCGTTGTAATTCACGGGCAACTTCTTGTGTCGCCGCCGCACTTCCCCCTGGACTATCTAATCGTAATAAAATAGCCCCTACTTGTTCGTCTGCTGTCGCTTCACGAATTTGTCGCATCAACGTTCCCGATGTAGCCGTAGTAGCACCAAAAACGGCTCCTTGTTCATTCCCCCCAACAATCGGGCCGTCTATCGTAATCAAGGCAATTTTTTTCTCAGTCGAACAAAAGACTCCCCTTTTATCCATTTGCATTGCCACAGATACTATTGCTAATACCAATAACACACAAAGAATAATTCCCGTAATATATACCTTTTTATTCTTTTCCATCATACCCTCCATGACATGATTCTGTACATAAGCTCACATATTACATACGTTCTTCTTGCCTAGTATCTAAATCCATAAACAAAGTAAATTCGTTTTTAAAGTATAATTTTACCGACCCAACTGGTCCATTACGATGTTTAGCAATAATAATTTCTGTAATATTTTTATCCACCGTTTCTTTATCATAATAATCTTCCCTATATAAGAAAGAAACCACATCCGCATCTTGTTCCAATGCACCCGATTCACGCAAATCACTAAGCATTGGCCGTTTGTCTTGACGACTTTCTACGCCTCGACTTAATTGAGATAACGCAATAAGTGGTACTTTTAATTCCCTAGCTAAGCTTTTTAAAGAACGGGAAATTTCAGAAATTTCTTGCTGCCTACTTTCAGAGTTTCTCCCTTGCATCAATTGTAAATAATCAACAATAATTAAATCTAATCCATGTTCTGCTTTATGTCTTCGTGCCCTAGAACGCATTTCTGCAATAGATATACCCGGCGTATCATCAATATAAATAGGCGCAGTATATATTTTTTCACATGCCTGCCACACATTTTTCCATTCATCATCACTATAAATTTGCCCCGTACGAATTTTTTGCGAATCCACATGCGCTAATTGACAAATCATGCGTTGCGTTAATTGTTCCGCTGACATTTCTAATGAAAAAAATGCAACCGATTTATGTAAACGTACGCCCACATGTTGTGCTATATTCAAGGTAAAAGCGGTTTTCCCCATACTAGGACGTGCAGCAATTAAAATTAAATCAGACGGTTGCAATCCGGAAGTCATCCGATCAAAATCTCTAAACCCCGTAGGCAACCCCGTTAAGCCCGCTTTATTTTCATATAATTTTTCTACCTGCTTGACCACTGTTGAGACAACTTGTCCAATCGGAACTAAAGAATCTTTGTTTTGATTATCCGCTAATTTTAAAATTTTTGTTCCGCTTGATCCATCAACTCTTCCGTACCTTTTTCTCCACTATATGCTTCAACAGATAATTCTGTACAAGTAGATATCAAATCGCGTGACAATGCTTTTTCGCGTACAATATTGGCATGATAAGATAAATTCGCGGCTGTTGCAACTACATTAGGTAAACTAAGAATATATTCCAATCCACCTACATCATCCAACTTTTTCATCTTTCGCAACTCTTCAGGCAGCGTAATAATGTCAACTTCTTGCTGATTTTTATACAACCGTTCCATTGCTGTAAAGATTATTTTATGAGTATCTCTATAAAAATCACGTGCCCGCAATTTTTCCAAAGCCGTAATAACCGCATCTTTTTCTAACATCATTGCTCCTAATACGGCTTGTTCTGCTTCTACATTTTGCGGGGGAATTCGTTGATCCATCAATCGCCCTCCTATTATACCAACATTATTTTTAAAATATCTTGTATTGTTTCAACAGACCGAATATCCAACTGTAAATGTCCCTCTGGTATATCCATCTCATTTTCTTTAGGGATGATTATCCCTTTCATTCCCGCCTGTTTTGCACCATATGCTTTTTCAAAAACACCACCCACTGGTTTTACCTTACCTTGTACCGAAATTTCTCCTGTAACAGCATAATCTTGCCGAATCGGAGTATTCATTAAAGCGGAAATTAACAAGGTAGTTATCGCACATCCCGCAGATGGACCATCAATATTTCCGCCCCCAACAAAATTAATATTCACATCATAATCCGATAATTCTTTTCCCGTAATTTGACGTACTACGGCAGCGGCATTAAACATAGAATCTTTAGCCATCGACCCCGCCGTATCATTAAAGCGATAATATCCTTTTCCCGACTGATGTGCTGGAAACGCGATAGCTTCAATTTCTAATGCCGATCCCAAATAACCAGCAACGCCTAAGCCAAATATTTTTCCTACGATAGGCGTATCCGATGCTTTTTTTACTGCATAAGGAACGAGTCTACTAATTTGTGCTACTCGCTTAACATGTTCACAAGTCAATAAAATATTATCTTTATCTTTTTTTTGATATACCGCAACACCATAGGCATCAGCTAAAATATTAACGGCCTTTCTCCCTTCAACCGTATATAACGCAATTTGTTCCGGTACCCCTGCTTCTATAGTAACGCCTAACTGTACTGCTGCATTTCTCACAATTTTTTCAATATCCTGAGGTACTAATGGCTCAAAAAACACTTCTGCACAACGAGATCGAATGGCTGGATTAATCTCCGATGCGTCCCTTGTCGTCGCCCCAACAAGAATAAAATCCGCTGGTGCTCCCTCACAAAATAATTTTCGAATATATTCTGGCACATTAGGATCCGTTTCATCATAATAAGCAGAATCGAAAGACACTTTTTTATCTTCCAATACTTTTAATAACTTATTAAGTAACATCGGATCCATTTCCCCAATTTCATCAATAAACAATATTCCACCATGTGCATCTGTAACTAATCCTGGTTTAGGTTCGGGAATTCCTGTATCTGCCAAATCCCTTTTGGCACCCTGATAAATGGGATCATGCACAGAACCAAGCAAAGGATTAGTCATATCTCTCGAATCCCAACGTAATGTCGTCCCATCCGTTTCAATAAAAGGAGCGTTCTCTTTAAATGGAGTAAATGACATTTTCTTCGCTTCTTCTAAAATAATACGGGCGGCTGTCGTTTTCCCTACCCCTGGTGGTCCATACAACAATAGATGTTGAGGATAAACCGATGCAAGCTTACTTTGCATCGCCTCCACAGCACGCTCTTGTCCAATAATATTGCCTAATGTTTTCGGACGAACTCGTTCCATAACAGACTCTGTTAATTGAACTGTATCCAATTTTTTCAATTCTTCTAATTTTCGTTTTGTTTGTGGCGTTTCCACATCTTGTGACTCTTCAGAAATAATCTGCATCTTAATTTCCTGGACATATTCTTGCTGTTTTTCTTCCATACGTTGTGCTATTTTCTTTTCTAATCTTTCTTCAACAGCTTGCCGTGCTAACATTTCTGCCAAAACCGACTCTAAATCATTCAATATATCTACGACTTCATTATCATCTGGAATACGATCGTACGATGTACTTTCATATACCAACCGTTGTAATCCCACTAAACGTTGCCGTGGATCTTCTGAATGAATGTACGTTAATGCAGAATATTTGCTAGCCCTAAGCACCATTTTTTCCGAGCCAATAAGTCCCGTAAAAGCACCATATAAAACATTTACTTGCCGCCGTAACTCCTCTTCTGCCGTTGGTTCTAAATATTTATGTCGCTGTAATAATTTATCTAATAACTCTTTCATAATGCTCCCCTAAAAATTCAGCCTTCTACAACATGGATTTTTATCACACTAGTAATGGTAGGATGAACACGAATAATCACCTCATAAGAGCCTAGTCCTTTAATTGCCTCTTTCGTCTCTATTTTCTTTTTATCTAATATGATATTATACTGTTCTTTCGCGGCATCACAAATTTGTTTTCCCGTGATAGTACCAAAAATTTTTCCACCTTCGCCTACTTTAACAGGAATAGTTAGTTCTACTTTTTTTAATTGACTTGCTAATAAAACCGCTTCATCTTTAGCAACCTGAGCTTTATGTTGATTGGCTTCTTTCTTTTGTTGTGCATCATTGATATTTTCCCGTGTTCCCGGTGCAGCTAATCTTCTAGGCAATAAAAAATTCCGCCCATATCCTTCTGTAACTTCTACAATTTCACCTTTTTTTCCTAATTTTTTTACATCTTGTAATAATATAACCTTCATTCTCACTCATTCTCCTTCTCTATATCATTTATCAATAATTTCTGTATTACATCACGTACTGCTTGTTGTGCACTTTGTATCGTTTGTCCTTTTAGTTGAACACCTGCCACTGTCCGATGTCCACCCCCACCTAACGCCTCCATAACTAGTTGTACATTTATTTCTCCTTTAGACCGTGCACTTACCCCGATATTATCATCTGGTAATTCATAAAAAGTAAAACTAGCTTGTACATGATCAATATTAATTAATGTATCCGCACTTTGTGCTGCTAAAATAGTCGCATTTTTAACCCCTTTAGGGCATACAGCAAAAGCAATGCCCCCAGAAATATGTGCCTCTGACAAAATCTTAGCCCGATTTTTTAATGTTTCAAAATCCGAACTAAATAATTCTCTAACGATTTCTGGATCAGCACCACTTCGCCTTAAATAAGCAGCTGCATCAAACGTACGTACGCCTGTCTGTACGGCAAAATTTTTCGTATCAACAATAATACCTGCATATAATGCCGTAGCTTCTAACTTATCTAATTCCATATCTTCTTGATAATATTGAAGTAATTCCGTTACCAATTCACATGTCGAAGAACTAGACGGCTCTAAATAAGTTAATAATGGTTTTTGAATAAAATCTGAGCTACGACGATGATGATCTATCACTACCCTTTTTTCCGTCCGTTCTATTAACCGTGGTGCCACCGTCATATATGGACGATGTGTATCCACAATAAACAATAAAGTCCCCCCATCACAAATTTCTTCTGCCATTTCTGCCGAAATAAACAAATCCTTATATTCTGATTGTTCGCTAATTTGCACTTTTAATCGTTGTATTGCATCAGTTTGCTTACTTACCACAATATGAACTGGTTTATTGGCTACATATGCCATATGTGCTACACCAACAGCTGCACCAATACTATCGTAATCTTCTCGTTCATGTCCCATAATCAGGATACGTTCACTTGTATCTACTAATTCACGAATAGCTTGTGCTACTACTCGAGCTCTAACCCTAGTGTTTTTCTCTACCGATTTTGTTTTACCTCCATAAAAGTGCGGGGTTCCATCTGCTTCATATACAACTGCCTGATCTCCCCCGCGCCCTAACGCTAAATCTAATCCTGCCTGAGTCTTTTCGGCTAATTCATTAAAATTAGCCTGCCCTTGAATAACCATATCTTCGGTAGCCGCAGCAATCCCCATGCTAATCGTAACAGGTATACGATTTACCGTATGAATCGAGCGAATTTTCTCAAAAAAAGAAAAGTTATCTTCTTGTAAATACGATAAAGCTTTATAACTCATACAAGCAAAATATTTCGCATTCCCATAAGCACGAACAAATCCACCTAAATTTGTCAATTCATCAATTAAACAATTATTAACATTTGTCCATAAGGTGGCCTGTTGCACGGGCGATAATCCCTTTCCAACTTCCTCCATGTTATCAATTTCAATATCACAAAAAACGGGAATCGTTTCTAAGCAATGCTTTTTCTGTATTTCCGTTTCACTAATATCTTCAAAATATAAAATTAAATAATTATCATCTATATCGTCTTCAGTTTGTAAATATTTATAAACAACGCGATAATAACGGGCTCCAATTTGTTCAAAAAAATAGCCAACTTTTCCCCAACATTTATCCATATCTAAATGAGGCATTAATTGACTAAGTTCCGTTTCTTCACATGCATCACCCAGCCAATCACGAAAAACGCTATTCGACCAACATACGTTCGTTTGCATATCAATAATAGCTATTCCCATCGGCAAATTTTGTACCGCATAAGTAGAGGCTTGATCCACACTTTGCGAAATAGAATTTAGTAATTGCCTCATTTCTAAATTGCGTTCATTACTACTTTTTCGCATCAATAAATAGGCACCTATACTTACAATAAGTGCTAATAAGGCAACTACCCAACTATATATATAAACAACTACTAAAAGTCCAATAGTAATCCAAAAAAAAGGTTGTTCTGTCCTTTGTGATAATATTTTTTTCAACATAATAAGGTCTCCTATATGTGATAACAGTCCTCATTTTTTACGATAATTAGCGACCATACTAATTGCACCAAGAATAAATGTAATATACGAAAATAGAGGCATACAAAAAAACAGAAACAAACACAAAACTTGTACCCCTTTTCTTCTATATTTACGATGCAACATACTAAATATACTGGCTAACCCCTGAACACTAACAAAAAAGAAAGAAACTTGCATAAGATTAACACCTACAACATATACCCACGTAAGCGACAGCACATCTCCCCAGTATTTAATAATTAAAGACAATATATATAAGTATAACACACCCCACCCAATTTCCCAACTATGAATAGGGGCAAAAGGGGCTACTTGTTTGGGTCCACGCTGTGCTAAAAAGAGGCCAAACTTATTCACCACATATGCCAATATAGACATGATAACAATACCTGTCCCCGGCAAAACATACGGAATAAGTTGCACGATTTCCTTTACTTCTTTCGCTGCAATCAAACGATCATCTTCGATAGCCTGAGATACACCATATTGAGATACAGCCATCTGTAAAATTTTTTGGCTCTCTTGTTGTATTATCGTCAAGATAGATATAGATTCAAACCATTGCATGCCTATACATAATAGTCCAATACATACACACATATATACCATTGTCACTACCCATAAACGCGAAGAATGCCACTGTCTATGACTCCCCCAAGCCACAAGTGCCCCGCTCCCCCATCCAAAAAGCACCAGACATACCGCAAATGCAGGAGGCAACCACTGTGCTACGATAACCATAGCTATCATCCCCAATAAGGCAGTTCCAGTCCATCCCATTTGTTGTTGTAGGCCGATTACCAAGATAGAAAATAGTACCATACAAGGGATACTGATAAGAGGCATACTTCCACACAAAAAAGCTAACAATAGTATTCCTCCAATAAAACTTATTCGAGATCTCAGTGATATTCCTTTCATAATACTTATCCTCCATTAACAATAATATAATGAGTTATCTATATAGTAAACAGCGGAGGCAAAGGCCTCCGCTGTTTACTTATCATTAGACTTCCATAATAATCGGCAAAATCATCGGTCGACGTCTCGTTTTTTCATATAAATATCGACTCAACGTATCCCGAACTTGAGATTTTATCGTTGACCATTCCTTAATATTACCTGCTTCACATCGTTCTAAAACAGCCGTCACTCTTCCATGTGCTTCGTCCATCAACATTTCCGAATCACGTACGTAAACAAAGCCCCGCGAAACAATATCTGGTCCCGCAACAACATGACTAGTTCCCTTAGCCAATGTCATCACTACAACAACCATTCCTTCCATCGCCAATTGTTGCCGATCACGAATAACAATATTTCCAACATCTCCAACGCCTAAGCCGTCAACAAAGACTCTCCCTGCATTAACACGCCCTGTTTTACGACCACTTCGATTGGTAAATTCAAAAATTTGACCATTATCGCCGATGAGAACGTGATCTTTTTCAACTCCCATCATGACTGCTAAATCACCATGTACACGTAACATTCGATACTCTCCATGTACAGGAATAAAGTACTTAGGCTTAATCAATTCCAACATAATTTTTAATTCTTCTTGACTTGCATGACCAGAAACATGGATTTTTTTATCTCGACCAGCCACTACATTAGCCCCTAATTTTAACAAATTATCAATCGTACGGGACACGCCTGTTTCATTTCCAGGAATTGGAGTTGCCGAAATAATAACCGTATCACCAGGCATAATCGTAACACTACGATGGTTATTCACAGCCATACGAGATAAGCCGGCCATTGGTTCTCCCTGACTCCCGGTTGTCAAAATCAACACTTGATCCGCTGGATAACGATTTAATTCATCCGGTTCAATTAGCATTCCTTGTGGTACTTCTAAATATCCCAATTCAGTAGCAATCTGCACATTATTGACCATACTGCGTCCCAATACAGTTACCTTTCGTTTAAACTGTGCCGCCGTGTTAATCGCCTGTTGGATTCTAGATATATTTGATGCAAAGGTAGCTAAAATAATACGCCCCTTAGCTTCACGAAAAGCTTTGCGAAATGCATCTCCTACAGTTGTTTCTGACTCCGTATACCCTGGTCTTTCCGCATTAGTACTATCGGACATCAACAATAAAACACCACGTTTTCCCAATTCGGCAAATTTATGAATATCCATTTGCAATCCATCAACAGGCGTTAAATCCATTTTCCAATCGCCCGTATGTACGACAGTGCCTACAGGTGTTTTAAAATATAATGCACTAGAATCCGGAATCGAATGATTAGTGTGAATAAAACCTACTCGCATAGAAGCAATCTGCACTTCATCACCATGATGAACCTCATGCAAGGTATACCGCGAAATATGATTTTCCTTTAATTTACCTTCAATAAGTCCACAAACTAACTTAGTAGCATATACGGGCACATTCACTTCATTCAATAAATATGCCAAACTTCCTATATGATCTTCATGTCCATGAGTGATGACAACAGCCCGAACCTTATCCCTGTTCTCAATTAAATAACTGATATCAGGAATGACTAAATCAATACCAAACATATCGTCATCAGGAAAAGCCAGTCCCGCATCAATAACAATAATATCATCACCATACTGAATGACAGTCATATTTTTGCCAACTTCACCTAATCCGCCCAAAGGAATGATCATCAATTTTTCCTTTTTAGCCAAAACATATACCTCCTATATAAAATAAAAACGTTTCATTCTTTATGTCCCCGTTTTAATATTGCGTAAAAAAACAACTGCAAATTTCCGTACCAATACAAACAGCAAGGGACAATAACACCATAAAATTACTCAACAGTATAATTCGAAAATACTTTATCTATTCTATTTTCCTCTATTTTTTTTACGCTGTCAACTATTTTTATGAAACTTTATTTTGTTAAAAGGAGCTTTTTTATTTGTAAAGAGGATTAGAAGGTGAAAGGGGTACAGCTACTTTTTTGACCGCCTTCGGAACAATAATAGACTCTTTTTTTCCTTCACGATAATCTGCAAAAAAAGCGCACACGACAATTAGCCGCAATCTGACTAATCAAATTATATCCCGCTAAAGGAATGTTTGTTTTATATCCCAAATTCGGTGCTTGCATAACGATCAATTGCACAAATGGTGTAAGGTCACCTTCTATATGAACAATATGTTTAGTTACTGGATCAACACGAACATACATAACAATCTGTATGTTCTGCATCTGTTTCTGTAAAAAAGCTATTTTATCTACCTGCATTGCCATCATGCCCTGTGTTTGTTGAACCTTCTGCAACACTTTTGCAAAATAAGATGGTCCTAATACAAGTCGATATACATTAGGTTCTATTTGCATTACATCGGAAACAGATTGCCAATCAACAGCAGCATTCATTTGCTTTTTATCCATTATATTTAAAACAGGTACAGTAAATGTTACCCATTTTCCACCATACATTTGAGGCACCTTATAATAAAAAGAATACAAATTTCCCTTTTTTTCACCCCACATAGGAACAGAAATATGTTCATTCACTACGCCAAAAAAATGAGCGTCTACTACTCCGGTGATATTTCCCTTCGCATCCATTCGCACATTTAACTGCCCATATCCATTACCTACAACAGGCATCTCTACGGCCATATTCACTTGCATTTCCATTGGTTGCCAATTAACATTGTGTTGCACAATTTGCTGCCAATCAGTGGCTCCCACGGTTTTATCAGCGGCTTGTATATGTAATGCTCCTACCATACCAATAACCACTACGGCTATCCCCATACAAAGATATCGGAATATTGTTTTACACGTCGCCATAAATAAGCCCTCCTTTTTTATTCCCATCCAGCCTGATGATAAAGATAGTAAAAATGTTGAATCGGTCCATTTCCCTTGCCAATATTAGGAGCATGCAAAATTCCTTGAAAAACATATTCTTTCGCTGCTTGAACTGCTTCTACTACACGTTTTCCCATTGCCAAATTCGCTGCAATAGCACTAGACAAAGAACATCCCGTACCATGTGTATTCGTGCTATCTAAATGATCGCCTTTTAAATAATAAAATTGAGTGCCATTATATAGCACATCAATAGAATCCGCTACACGATGACCACCTTTAATCAATACCCACTCTGGTTGTAATTCCTTAATTTTTTTAGCACTTTTTTCCATATCTTCTATTGTCTTTATTTCCATATTTGACAACACTTCTGCCTCTGGGATATTAGGCGTCAACACATACGCTTGCGGAAGCAATTCTTGTACAAGTGTACGTTCCGCTTCAGCTGCTAACAACCGATGTCCACTCGTTGCAACCATAACGGGATCAATAACCGTAAAACGAGGCTTGTATTTTTTCAATGCCTGTACAATAACATGAATCGTTTTTGGATTACTTACCATACCAATTTTAACCGCATCTACTGACATATCATCATACACGGCATCAATTTGTGATGTAATCAACTGTGGTGGCACATCCATAAAATCACGTACGCCCTGTGTATTTTGTGATACTACTGCGGTAATAACATTAAATGCAAAACAACCATGAGCACAAATCGTCTTACAATCCGCCGCGGCGCCGGCCCCACCCGACGGATCTGTTCCAGCAATCGACAATACTGTTTTCATCATCATTTCTCCTCCTATATATTTTTTCCTAACAACCAACGACACCCACCATTACTAATATATACACTAAGTTGCATATTGCCTTTTGCCATATCATCTTTCTTCAAATAGGTCAAAACAGCCATATCCGCAGGTTCAAAAGGTAATGCAATACCCGACCACTGCTGCACCCACTGATTAACATAAGGAATATGTCCCACAATGCATACATTTTCTTCCGTTGATGCACCTAGTAACTCCCGTTCTATCTTTTCTCGATTTCCCGTGGCAATTGCTTCGTGGACGCCCACTAAAGCCAACGGCAATGCAGTACGAAGATACGTAACTGTTTCTATTGATCGTTTATAGGGACTCGCCCAAAGACGAATAGATTCTCTTTTTAAATATTGCTCTAATAAACGCCCCACTTGCTTAGCTTGTTGTATTCCCGTGGACGACAATACTCGCTGTCTATCAGCTGTATCCAAGGTAGCCGCTGTTGCTTCGCCATGTCGCATAATAAAAATACGCATATAACCTCTCTTCCATATATTAAAATTCTGAAACATGTTCTATGCCAACAGAAAGTAATGTGAATACGTGGTCATCTGCTAGCGAATAATATACAACCTTTCCTTCTCGCCGAAAAATAACTAATCCTGCATCACGCAATGTCCGCAATTGATGCGAAACAGCGGACTGTTCCATATGTATCAAGTCAGCAATATCACGAACACATAATTCATGATTCATAAGAACTTGCAAAATACGTAATCTTGTAGGATCACCTAAAATTTTAAAATTATTGGCTAATACTTGAATATATCGTTTCAATCTCTGCTCATCATGCTGAAATAAGCCCTCACTTAACGCTTGCATAGCAATCTTCTTGGACTCTTCTTGCGTCACCGCTGTTCCCCCTATCCATTATATATCCATCTTATGAAACATATTATACCATATTCATACATTACGTTCTTTGATAATGTACTATATCATGCTAGATAATCTATGCACTTTCCGTAGCAGCTAGCGCCTCTTGCAGTCGTTCTTCTTGACATATTTGACAATATCCATAGATTTCTAAATGATGTCCTGCAATTTGAAAATGTGTATTCTGAGCTAGTATATTTTCAAAATCAGACAATGGACAGTCTGCAATTTCAACAATTTGATGACACCGCAAACAAATCAACCGATGCGTATGCCCAGAAGCCCGTAATAAAAATCCATACGTACGAGAATTTGGTAATAAAGTCTTAATGATAACTTTTTTCTCTGTAAACATTTCTAAAATACGATATACCGTTGAAAAATTAATGCGATGCTGATCACCAATTAACTGTCGATAAATGGTTTCTGCTGTTAATACCCCTTCATTTTCAATAAACATATGCAATACCATATTCCGTGTGCGTGTACTCTTCAATCCATATCGATGCAAATAATCTCGATAATCTTCGCCCATGTATTTTTTATTAACCATGTATGTCCCTCACTTTTTTCCCAATGTAATAAACTCTTTACTTATAATAACAACTACCAGCATAAGCACAGAAATAATCGCAGTCATCCCACCTGGTGCAGTATTAAACCAATACGAAGTAACTAACCCAACTAGAATATCAAAAAAGCTAAAAAAGATCGCTATTACCATTGTTTTTCGGAATCCTACATGTAATTGCAATGCCGTGGCAACAGGTAATGCAATTAACGAACTAATCACTAAAATTCCCACAATACGAATAGCAACCGAAACCGTTGCTGCCACTAAAACAGCAAACACGTAATTAATAAGCCTACTATGAACCCCCGCAATCTGTGCGCCATCTTCATCAAACGTAAGTAACAACAAGCGAGAATACAATACACAAACCGTCACTAACGTGGCTATACACAAAACACCTACAGCCAAAACATCTGCATATGATACAGTTAAAATACTCCCAAACAGAAATGACTCTACGTTCGCATGTACATGTCCTGAACTAATAATGGTAATCGCAATACCGACAGACAACGATAAGACGATAACTAAAATTAGTTCTGCATACCGTTTAAATTTATTTCTCAATATTTCAATTAAAATTCCAAATACAGACGTAAACACAAATGCACTAACAATCGGATTAATTTGAAATAGCAATCCTGCAGCTACCCCAGCTAACGAAGTATGCGCCAATGTATCGCCAATCATAGCATAACGACGCAACACTAAAAATATCCCAATAATGGGGCAAACAACCGATATCAATATCGAAACCATAAAAGCATTTTGCATAAACGTATATTCAAACATTAGGTTCACTCCCTACCTTATGATGCAAAAACTCTTGTACATATTCACGTGATGTACAAATGTGTGCCGCTCCATCGGCAACATGAATCATTTTCATAGCATAATGCACAGCAAATTTCAAATTATGTTCAACCGTAATAATGGTAATTCCCTTATCTTTATTAAGCGAATGAATAAATGGATATAATTCCATTTGGCTAGGCATATCAATCCCCGTAGATGGCTCATCGAATATCAACACATCCGGATTTCCCAAGAGAGCTCTGGCAATCATCACTTTCTGACATTGTCCCCCCGATAAATCCCCAATCAAATGGTTTCGTAAATCAAAAATTTTTAAATTATCCAAACACATTTTGATCGTCGTTTTATCCTTTATATGCAAGACTTTTCTATAACAATCTAATACTTCATAAACAGTAATAGGAAATTGACTATTGAGAGATTCAAATCGTTGCGGTACATAAGCACAGCGGTTCCATTCCCTTTTTATATATCCTCTCGTTGGTGATAACAGCCCTAATAAAAGCTTTACCAATGTGCTTTTACCACTACCATTTTCACCTACAACAGCCGTATATTCCCCTTTATTAATAGTAAAATTAATATTTTTCAATATATATTCTCCATTACCATATGTAAAATATACATTTTTAAACAAAATCATAGATTACCCCTTTTATCAATATACAAAAATATACACTTTTACACTTACATTATATAGTCGGCCATTACAAAATGCAAGTTGTTTGCATTTAGTTGACGTTCTTGTCATAACGTGTTATGATATCTATCGCAATGCAAATGCATTTTATTTGCATTTAATAAAAAGGAGGGATATATATGTTAAAAAAATGGTTATCCGCAGGTATCTTAACAATTGCAGCTGCATTCATGCTTACCGCATGTGGGAATCAGGAAGCACAAAATACACCAGCAACTCCTAATGCGGAAAAATTGCAAGTAGCGACGAGCTTTAATGCGATGAAAGAATTTGTAGAAGCTGTAGGAAAAGATAAAGTAAATGTAGTTACTATTATTCCCGATGGAACAGAGCCTCATGATTTTGAATTAACCACCAAAGACATGAAATCCTTAAGTTCAGTCAAAGTATTTGTATATAGCGGATTAGGGATGGAACCTTGGGCAGACCAAGCAATTCAGTCAGCGAACAACAAAGACTTAATCACCGTAGAAGCATCAAAAGGCATCAAAGCGATTATGAATACGGATGAAGACGAAATTAAAGAACACGGTCAATATGATCCGCATTGCTGGTTAGGTCTAAATGAAGCACAAATAGAAGTGCAAAATATTGCGAATGCATTAGCTAAAGCCGATCCCAAAAACGCAGATTTTTATCAAAAAAATGCAAAAGAATATATTGTTCAGCTCAAAACATTACATGATCAATATGCTTCTAAATTTGCAAGCGTCAAGAAAAAACACTTTGTAACTGGTCATGCTGCTTTTGCTTATTTATGCCGTGAATTCGGACTAGAACAAAACAGTGTTGAAGACGTATTTGCCGATGGCGAACCAAGCCCGCAAAACATGACGGAACTCGTAAAATATTGCAAACAACATAAAGTAAAAACAATTTTTGCAGAAGAAATGGTAAGTCCCAAAGTATCTCAAACATTGGCAAAAGAAGTAGGTGCACAAGTACAAACAATTAACACCTTAGAAAGCAGCGAAGGTGGAAAAACATATATTAATGCAATGCAAGAAAATCTCGATAAAATTTTTAAAAGCTTACAATAAATTTTCTTAACATAACTAGCACTTTATAACAACAAAAAATCTGCAGCCACATGGTTGCAGATTTTTTTATTATATTTCAATTATCCCTGTAAATAATTAAAAGCTACTTTTCGTAAATTATCTAATTGTGCATAAAGATGATCGCCTGGACACTCCGTCTTATTTAAATCGCGATGTCCAAAAATAGTATCCTTTCCTGGTACAATATCATATAAACTACAAACATACGCAATTAATTTTCCCGCCGTTTCTAACTGCCTATCGGTTGGATAATACTCTTGAAAATTTCCAATTGAACAGATACCTACCGAATCAGAATTATAACGATAACAGTGTGCTCCAATCATCTCAATAGGTCGCCCCTGTTCAATACTCCCATCTTTATGAATAATAAAATGATAACCAATACCAGCCCATCCATTTTGTAAATGCCACTGATGTATTTCCTCTGCCTTTGCTTCCCGATTCGTTCCTCCTACGTGATGCATAATAATTCTCTTTGTTTCAAGCCGAGGCTGTAATGCTTCAGCAAAAACTAATTTGGGACGATGAATGTGCAATTTCACCTCTTCGGACATCGGTTTTGTTTCATCAATGATCTTTTGTATATCTAAACCACTTGCACTTGCGATCCCAGGAAGTAACGCTGATCCAACCGTTACACTCACAATTGATAAAAATGACTTACATAAAAAATCCTTACGACTTACATCTCTCATAATAAAAGCCTCTACCCATACTAAAAATTCTAATTACTCCTATATTATACCACTAGCAATAACTACTGTCTAAGAATTGTTATTATTTATAATTGAATGAATAAAAACAGGTTGTATCACTATTCAAGTACATAGCTGAAGATGTTATTATTGCCCACCACCATGTCAGAAGCATCAAGCATTAGTATCGTAAGTAAGGAAAATGTCTACTTGCGTAAAATATCGCTAAGCCATGAGCCGTGATTATAAATAGCTCCCCCCATTTTAATACTTGGCAGTAATTCAGATTACACCTATGATGAAAACCGATGTTATTTTTAAAATGCAAAATATTTTTAAATTTTATGCTAATTAACCTCTCTCCATATGACAACTATTTCAGTTAAACTGTCATCAACATATAATCAAACAAAAAGAGCGTTTCTCGAATTTCTCGAGAAACGCTTATTTACTATTGGTGCGGTCGATGGGACTTGAACCCATACGAACAATATGTTCACTACCCCCTCAAAGTAGCGCGTCTGCCATTCCGCCACGACCGCCTGTACTTATTTGGTGCTCAGGGACGGAATCGAACCGCCGACACGGGGATTTTCAGTCCCCTGCTCTACCGACTGAGCTACCTGAGCAAATATGGCGACCCCGATCGGATTTGAACCGACGATCTTCGCCGTGACAGGGCGACATGTTAAACCGCTACACCACGGGGCCATCTCATACTTTCCTCCGAAGCCACAGCTTCGAACAAGAATCATTTTACCATGCAACCTAATATTTGGCAAGTCTTTTTTCCGCCTTCTTGCCCGGAACAAGGGAAGCAAGAAAAAAGCAAGATTTTTCTTATATTATTTTGGACAATCCGTGTTACAATAAGGATAATCATTGATAAAAAGAAAGGATGAACGCCATATGGCACAGGATTCTCATGACGCCCCCGATTTTGCCGCCATGTCGGGCGACGCCGTATTGCAACACCTGCAGGTAACCCTTGACGGCTTACGCCCGGAAGAAGTCCGCCGCCGCCGTACGCAAGACGGTGAAAATACGTTTTCGCAGGCACCTGCCGATACCTTATGCTATCGTATACGCTGTGCATTTATTAATCCTTTTTGTATTATTTTGGCCATTGTCGCCTTTATTTCGTATGTCACCGATTCCTATACGAACGGCTTTTCCGCCGGCGGGAAAGTAGAGGCGGGCATTATTGTCATCATGATTGTCATCGGCGGTCTGCTGCGATTTTCACAAGAAATAAAAGCCAAACATGCAGGCGACCAATTACGCGCCTTACTCCATACGACCGTCACCGTACGGCGGCAAGGCAAGTGCTGCCATATTGCCCATACGGAACTGGTCGTCGGCGATATTGTCCTGCTCACGGCCGGGCAAACCATTCCGGCGGATATTCGCTTATTACAAACTGCCGATTTATTTGTGTCGGAAGCCGCCCTGACCGGCGAAAGCCGCATTATAGAAAAAACGGCCGCTCCCGCCGCACCGGCCGCCGGTCGTACTGCGCCCGATATAGCCTACATGTCCACGACGGTTCTCTCCGGCACGGGACTGGGTGCGGTCATTGCCGTCGGTAACCGGACCCGATACGGAAAAGCCGCCCGGGTGTCCCGCCCGTTTAAGGACAGTTTCCAAAAAGGCACCCGCTCCATTTCCTATGTCATGTTGCGCTTTATTTTTATTTTTATTCCCCTCATTTTTATTTTACGGGGTCTTCCCGATCACCATTGGAGCAGCGCCTTGGCCTTTTCCCTGGCCGTAGCCGTAGGCTTGATTCCGGAAATGCTGCCCATGGTCTTAACGGCCTGCTTGGCCAAGGGAAGTATTTCCTTATCGCACAAAAAAACGATCGTCAAAAACTTAAATACGCTCCAGGGGCTCGGCAGTTTGCAAGTGCTTTGTCTGGATAAAACGGGCACCTTAACTCGGGAAAATATAGTTCTCGAATATTTTATGGATATTTTAGGCAAAGAAAGTCATAAAGTCCTGGATTTGGCCTATATCAACAGTTTTTACCATACAGGCATTCGCAATCCCATAGACACGGCCATTTTGTCCTGCGCCGCCATGCCTCACCGCACCGACTATTACCGCACCTTAACCGAATATTATCATAAATTGGCGGAAATTCCTTTCGATTACACCCGTAAAATTGCGACAGTACTGGTGGGCGCCCCCAAAAAACACCCCGTATTGATTGCCAAAGGAAATTTAAAAGATATTTATAAACGCTGCACCGCCGTCGCCTATGAAAACAAAACCTTGCCGATTCGCAACGGTTCTTTTGCCGATGTCTATACGATCGTACAGGATATGTTGGAAGACGGCATGAAAGTCATTGCCGTTGCCGTCAAAACGTTTCCGAAAGGCACGACCGTCATCCGTCCGCAGGATGAAAAAGACTTAACCCTCCTCGGGTATATTGCCTTTTTCGATGCGCCCAAACCGTCGGCCCGCATTTCCCTGGAAGAATTAAAAGCCCTGCACATTACCCCCAAACTGCTGACCGGCGATGCCGAAGAAATTGCCAAATCCGTCTGCCGTCGCGTCGGCATTCCGGCGCAGCATATTGTCAGCGGGGCGGACTTACAGGACCTGGATGCCGCGGCCTTCGACGCAACGGTACGAAAAAACACGGTGTTTGCCGAACTCAGTCCGGAACAAAAAGTGCAAATCGTCCAAAGTATCAACCGTCAACCGGCCATGACCGGCTTTATGGGCGACGGCATTAACGACATGCCGGCATTACTGGCCGCCCATGTGGGCATTTCCGTCGATACGGCCGTACCGGCCACAAAAGATTCCGCCGATCTCGTATTACTGGATAAAGATTTACAAATTTTGGCAACCGCCATTAGGGAAGGGCGAAAAACCTTTACTAATATGTTAAAATATTTAAAAATTACGGCCGGCTCCAATTTGGGAAATATTATTTCCGTCGTCATGGCCGGACTTTGCCTGCCCTTCCTGCCCATGACGTCCCTGCAATTGCTGCTGTTAAATTTATTTTATGACGCCCTTTGTATTGTCCTGCCGTGGGATACGGTCGATGAAGAAGATATTGCCTATCCGAAAGACTGGTCGGGAAAACATTTGGGCAAATTCATGCTGCTATTCGGTTCTATCAGCGCCGTCTTCGACGGCATTACCTTCGCCTTTCTGTACTACATGTTCATTCCGCTCGTCCTGCATTGTCCCGTTTTTTCCGCCGCCCTGCCGCCGGTCCTGCAGGAACAATATATCCGCTTGTTTCAAACCGGCTGGTTCCTGGAATCCTTATGGACGCAAATTGTCATTTTATATTTTTTACGGACCTCCAAAATGCCCTTTATTGAAAGTCGTCCTTCTTGGCAGGTCATGAGTGTCACCCTGGCGGGGCTCTTCGTCTTTACGGGCCTGCTCTTTACGGTCGGCATCCCCGTAGTGGGTTTGGTCACCATGCCGGCTCCCTACTTTGTCTTTTTACCGGGAATTTGTGCGGCGTATATTCTCTGTGTCGGTGCGGGCAAATATATTTATATTCGAAAATACAAAAAATTACTGTAAGGAGGCGGTTCGGTGAAAAAACATATCAGTATTATTCGCTTGGATCCGGAATTGGAAACCGGGCTTATTGCCCACTTACAACACGCCCATCCCGACTCCCCCGCAGCCCGTACGCTGGCCGCGGATCTACAGGAATTACTGCGGGGCACCTTACAATCCGTAGTCCTGGACGGCACGCCCGCCGGCGCTGCCGACGCTTCCGGTCCGTCCCCGTCCGCCTTACGGCTGGGCGCCTTGACCATCTCCGCCACGTCCCATACGGTCACCCTGCAGGATCGCCCCGTCAATTTAACGCCCAAAGAATTTGATATTTTATATTTTTTAGCCCGCAATCGCGGTCAAGTATTTACGAAAGAAGAAATTTATACTGCCGTTTGGGGTCATGCGTATGTATATGATGACAGCAATATTATGGCTTTTATTCGCAAATTACGAAAAAAAATAGAAGTCCAGCCGGACAGTCCCCAATACATTCTGACGGTCTGGGGAATCGGCTACAAATTTAATGACCGTTTCTGACCGATAACAAGAAAAACGCAAGGATTTAACCATGTTAAGTCGTTGCGTTTTTTTTTATACTACTAACCGGAGAAAATAAAAAGGAGATGAGGATCATGAAAAAAATTTTTTCTACCCGTACGACCGCCCCGAAGGCGGTATATGCGGCTAAATCCGCCCTTGATTTTGCCGCCATACATCCCGTATCGGACACGCTGCAACGCTATGAAACAACGCCCGAAGGCTTACCGGAAACCTTCGTTGCCGCCCATCGGCTCAAATACGGGTCCAACAAAATCGAACACGGAAAAAGTAAAACACGGTGGGAATTATTGCGAAATGCCTTTATTAATCCGTTTACCGTTATTTTAATCTGTTTAGCGTTAATTTCCGCCGTTACGGACATTATTTTTCCTATGTTTTCCTTGTTCGGCAATACGCCGGCCGATACCAATCCCGTTACGGTACTGATTATTGTCATTATGGTAGTGATTTCCGGCATCTTGCGCTATGTACAGGAATCCCGCAGCGACAATGCGGTCGGCAAACTTCTGGACATGATCAGTGCCACCTGTACCGTCCTGCGGCCGCAGCAACCGCGCCGGGAAATTCCCATGGATACGGTCGTAGTAGGAGACATCCTGCATTTATCCACCGGCGATATGGTACCCGCCGATTGTCGCATTGTAACCGGCAAAGATTTTTTCGTCAGTGAAGCCGCCCTGACCGGCGAAAGCGATACGGTCGAAAAAGTTGCCGCCGTCAATCCCTTTCAAGAACGCATGACGGCGTACACCAATATCGCCTTTATGGGCAGCAATGTCGTATCCGGCCAGGCTACGGCCCTGGTAATCGGCACCGGTTCCCGCACCTTGTTCGGCGCCTTGGCCGCCAATCTTACGCAGGCCCCGGTAGAAACGAACTTTACGAAAGGCGTCAACGGCGTCACCCGCGTATTAATTCGTTTTATGCTGCTCATGACGCCCGTCGTCTTTGTCCTGAACGGGCTTACCAAAGGGGATTGGTTGCAGTCCTTATTATTCGGCATTTCCATTGCCGTCGGTCTGACCCCGGAAATGCTCCCCATGATCGTCACGGCCGCCCTGGCGAAAGGGGCGCTGTCCATGAGTAAAGAAAAAACGATTGTCAAAAATTTGAACGCCATTCAAAATCTAGGCGCCATTGATATTCTCTGCACCGATAAAACCGGCACCTTAACCCAAAATAAAGTGGCTCTGGAATATCATCTTAATGTCTCCGGTCGGGAAGATCCGCGCGTCCTGCACTATGCCTATTTAAACAGTTATTTTCAAACCGGCTATAAAAATCTTATGGATATTGCCATTATAGAAAAAGCCGCCGAAGAAATCGACGCGTCGACCCTGCAGGAACGTACGGCGCACTATGAAAAAGTGGATGAAATTCCCTTCGATTTTAAAAGACGACGCCTGTCGGTAGTCGTGCGAGACCGTCACGGGCGGCGACAAATGATCACCAAAGGCGCCGTCGATGAAATGACCGCCATTTGTACGACCGTGGAAACGCCGCAGGGAATCCGTCCTTTATCCGACAAAGAAATTGCCGCCATTACCGCCGTAACGGCCGACCTAAATAAAAAAGGCTTTCGTGTATTGGCTCTGGCGAAAAAATCCGATCCCCCGCAAGCCGGTATTTGTACGGCCGAAGATGAACGGGAAATGACCCTCCTCGGCTATTTGGCCTTTTTGGATCCGCCCAAAGAATCGGCCGCCCGGGCCGTCGCCGCGTTACAAGACTACGGAATTGAAACCCAAATTTTAACCGGCGACAACGAATATGTTTCCCGTACAGTTTGCCGGCAAGTCGGCTTAGATTGCACGAGCCTCTTATGCGGCGACGAAATCGCCGCCATGACGGACGACGAACTGGCCGCGGCCGCCGCCCGCACGCAAGTCTTCGCCCGCCTGACGCCGGATCAAAAAGTGCGCGTTCTGACGGCCCTGCGAACGGCCGGCCATACAGTCGGCTTTCTCGGCGACGGCATTAATGATGCGGGCGCCATGAAAGCCGCCGATGTGGGCATTTCCGTCGATACGGCGGTGGATATTGCCAAAGAATCGGCACATATTATTTTATTGGAAAAAGACCTGACCGTCTTGGTAAAAGGCATTATTGCCGGCCGAAAAACCTACGCCAACATGATAAAATACATAAAAATCACGGCCTCTTCCAATTTCGGCAACATGTTTTCCGTCTTAGTCTCCGCCGCCTTACTGCCCTTTCTGCCCATGATGAGTCTGCATTTGCTCTTATTAAACCTCATTTACGACTTATCTTGTACCGCCCTGCCCTGGGACAATGTGGATGCGGAATACCTGCGCCGGCCGCGTCCGTGGGACGCCTCTTCCGTCAGTCGGTTCATGCTTTGGCTGGGACCTACGAGCTCGATTTTCGACATTACCACGTATTTAGTAATGTACTTCATTATTTGCCCGCTCTGCACCTCGCACGGCATTCTCTATAACGAATTGCCACAGCATTTTTCCGGAGCCGCTTTAGCGGCGCATCAAGCCGCATATGCCGGAATGTTTCAAGCCGGTTGGTTTATAGAATCCATGTGGACCCAAACCTTGGTCATCCATATGCTGCGCACTGCCAAACTGCCCTTTCTCCACAGTAATGCCTCGTTCCGCCTGTCCTTTTTAACGGCCTGCGGCATCCTCGGTCTGACCCTCATTCCTTATACGCATATGGGACAATCTATCGGCTTTTTACCGTTGCCGGCAGGCTTCTTCGCCTACTTAATTCCGTGTGTCGCACTCTATATGGGCCTCACGACGGGCATCAAAAAAATATATCTGCATCGTTACGGGCAGTTATTATAACCGCTGTAGAACCTGTTGCGCCTGCCGTCCGAAACGGCAGGCGCAAAAAGTTTCGGAGTGCCGCCGTCCCGCCGGCGGAAAAAACATAAATAAATATGATTCTCTTCTAGGTTATTCCGTCGGTTTGCGGTATAATAGGTTCGTCATATAAAAGAAAACGTACACACAAAGAAAGGATTAATGCCATGTCTATTCAAAATCGTTCTACTTTTTTATCTCGACTTTTTCCTGCGGGCAGCAAAAAACGCACCCTCGCTACCCTTATTCTACTTTATATCATACTATATGCTATACTCTATCGTTGGCAATATAGTGTATCGCTAGGATTAGGTGCAGATAATATCCAAAATGTAATACTAGGATTAATACCGGCCGTATTGGCGGTAGTACTCCCGCTAGGACTATATTGGCACAATATATCAATCACTTCCATTTTGCCGCCCGCTATAGTTGCCCTAGGTTGGATAATCACAGGACCTTATTTAAATTACACCACCCTATTAACCCATAACGTTATTTATATTAATAACATTTATGATATCTATGTGGGCCTTTACTTATTTGCTATTCTTTTTTGTATTAATATGGCTCTCATTCGATATATTCCGCGCTTTCTCAGTGCACTAATTGTAACCATATTACAATTAGCCTCATTTTTTATCATTATCATTCAATGGGTATATTATTTATTATACAATTCTTGTATTACCATTACAGGTGCTCTTTTAATTAACCAAACAGGGCCTCGTGAAACAAAAGAATATTTTGGTTCTTTAGGTATGTACAGAATATCCGGCATTATTCTTGTATTATTAATTCTCATCATCGGTTCTTATATACTAAATTATCGTCAAAAAAAAGCAGCCATTACACCTCTATACACTCCATTTATTCCATTAATTTCATTATTTATTATTTTTCCATCAATTGGTGCTTTAGCCGGTGAAATTTTACCAACAGCATTTCCTATCAAAACATTTATAGATTCTAAAGAATATCTACAACATGCCAAATTATACGCTACTACGCATGACAATCGCTATGCAAAATTAAATGCTATACAATTGCATCCCCGTAAAGATCCTAATACGATTATTTTAGTTATTGGCGAATCTGAAACACGTACGTATATGCATGTTTACAATCCTTCTCAGCCACCTAATACACCCTGGCTATCAGCAATGAAACAAGATCCTCATTTTACCTTCTTTACCAATGCGTATGCATGCGTATGGTATACAGTTCCAGTTTTAGAACACGCCTTAACCGAAGCCAATTTTTATAATCACAAAGAATTTAATCAGTCCATATCAATTATTGATATGGCACGAAAAGCAGGCTATAAAACCTACTGGTTCAGTAATCAAGGCTCTGTCGGCGTATCTGACACCCCGATTTCCTTAGTAGCCCATACAGCAGATGTTCATGAATGGGTTGATCGTGATGCTAAATATTCTACCTTAGATGAATCCTTACTAAAGTTTTTGAAAAAGGTAAATCCCAAAGATCGTAACTTTGTCGTTTTACATTTAATGGGAAGCCATGTGGAATATCGCAATCGCTATCCTGCTAAATTCCAAAAATTTAATGATGGCCAAATCAATCGCGTTGCCGACTTTCATAATACAATTTTATATAACGACTGGTTTTTACACGAAGTATATAAGTATGGCAAGGATCATTTAAACTTAGATGCTATGCTTTATTTTTCCGATCACGGTAGTGATCCTACGCGTTTACGTCAACCAGATATTGCGCCTTTTACAGTACTCCGGATACCGATGTTCTGCTATTTATCCGATAATTACTTACAACGAAATACCGAAATAGCACAAACCTTAAAGAATCATCAAAACAAGTATTTTACAAACGACTTAGCCTATGAATTGGTTTGCGGCATTTTAAATATGAAATCACCTCATTATGATCCCTCTATGAGTCTTGCTTCACCTTTATGGAAAATGGAAAGAAAAGATTTAGTAACACGCTTCGGAAAAAGCAGCTTATTAGAAGATAAAGAATACTAAGGGTAATAAAAAAGACCAAACATAATTGTTTGGTCTTTTTTTATTACCCTTAAAAGAATGCTAAAAACGGGGAGATAATCAATAAAACACCAGCAATAACAATCAATATTAACGATACACCGCGGAACCGCTCTAAATGTTTTACTTTATACACTAAGTACGCTGGTATCAAACATGCAATAAAACCAAAAATAGGACCGAGTAACGTCAACAATTTTAAAATGGGAACATCTAAAACTATCGCTCCCCAGGCTATTATAATAGCAAATAATAATATGCCTTTTTTTACAATAACCTTATTAATTTTTTCTTCTGGCATAATTCGGCGCAATATATTCAAAGCAATTCCTTGACATGCTTCTCTAAAGCCCATAAAAACGCTGAAAAAGGCTGTCACTACTGCAAAAATATTTAAGATAAGGCTAAAAATTTTAACGGCACTACCATCAAATCCGCGGGCAACAATAGCCAAAGCTGAAATATTTTGAGAATATGCCAAAACAGCTTGATCGTGTCCCATCGCTAAATTAAAGGAAATAGCATAAGAGAAAACCGTAACAAACAAGACTGCAAAAGAAATCTTCATAGCTCGCATCGCTTTATACTGTGCGACATGAATAGATTGATTATGTGAACGATAAGAAATAACCATCGGACTTAAGCTAGGAACAAATAAAATTGATGTCAATGTAATCGGTAACATCGCAATCATATTCTTTACTAAATAGCCCGTTTCCGGAAATGCACCAATATTCATAAGATTCCAGTGTTTTACCATAATCAGGCCTAAACATACAACAACAAGCAATTTGGTCAATACCATAAAACTTGCCATTTTAAACAACAATTTTTCTCCTTGAGCTGCCAAAAATACCATCACGCATATAATTGCCAATCCATACAGTGGATTTGCCGACAGCACTGTCTTCGTGACCCCAAAGGAATATAAAAACGAAGCACTATCATTAGTTAACGCCGTCGAGTACATAAAGACACAAATCAAAATACTAAGAAAATATAAAATACCTAAGAAAAATCCCCAGTTTTTACCTAAATATCCACTAATAACACTGGGATAATCTTCACACTTAGGCGATGAAGCTAACGTATTAATAAATAAACGTTGAAGTAAATAAATCGCAGGATAAGCAATAATTGCAGAAAACAAATATACCCAAACACCCACTAATCCCACTTGTACTGGTAAAAAGACAATTCCCGCACCAATTGCCATACCAATACTCATGATAATCCAACCCCAGTCCGTACTATCAAAACGGACTGCATCTTTCCACTCACTTTCGGTCATTCCCGCTCGTTGAGCCAATGCTGCCACTGAATTCATAATTTCTTCCTCCTAACTAATTCATTATAAATTTAAGTATCTTTTTTATTATGTATATTTTTTTTCTATATATATACATAAAATAAATAGCTTTCTTTTCTGTATGCATAGTTGCAAACATTTCGTCATGCATCTATAATAAAGTAAAATCAACAATATTTAACAGCATCACGACTTACTTGTAGTATACCACGCAGAAAAAAAGATGTAAAAAATTATATTTTCTCTCCGTTTTATATAGTTTTAAACTATATAAAAATACTTTTATACTTTATTTTTTTAATTATATTTTTAAGTAATTTTGATTATTACTTTTCTTTCAGTCATTTTTTATATATTTTTTTTATACATAAAAAAATACTTCTTTTTTTCCCTATCCGCATATTGCTTTTTATTTTTTTCTCAGCTTATATTTTTTTAATAAAAAGAATAATTTTTTTATCTACTATTTTTATCTTTTTTGATTATCCACATTTCTATCTTTTCTATTTTTTTTCATTATTCATGCTAAACAGTCATTCTTACCTTTCCCTAGTCCATAGTCTAACTATATAAGGAGTCTGTATTATGACCTTACAACAATTAAAATATCTATCTGAGTTATTATATCATCCTTCAATTTCCTCAGCAGCACAAGCTTTATCTATTTCTCAACCCAGTCTTAGTGCTGCTATTAAAGATTTAGAAAAAGAATTTCAAATAAAATTAATAACCCGCACACACAATGGAATTTCTTTTACAACAGAAGGAAGAGAATTTTTATATTTTGCACAAACCATATTACGTCAAGCAACAAACTTACAGCATCATTTTCATGGCCCTGTTGATTATCCCTTACCTTACGAAGTATCCCTTGCTTATCAGTATCACCCTTTATTTTTAACCGCTATTACAGATGTTTTACTTACCGCTAATAGCCACCCGTTGTATACCCTTAATATACTGCAAAAACCACCTTCGGAAATTATCCGTGCTGTTACTTTAGAAAAATTACAAGTTGGTTTACTGTATTTACCCTCGCCAATTTTACAAAAGCGTCGTGAACATTGGATTAAACAAGGCTTACATATTTTTATATTAGGTGAATTATCCCCTTATGTATATCTAAAGCCTTACCACCCTTTATCTATTTATCCCTGCTTAACCATTGGTCAATTGCGTACTTTTTCACAAGTTTCCTTTGCTACTTCACCTGATGATACTCTTACCAATGCCTTAAAAACATATCTTTTTAGTGATAGCAAAAAAAATATATCTGTCACGGATGCCGCTATGCTCTGGCGAATTATCAAAAATACCACCGCTTTTACCATTGGACCTGGTACATTATATTCTAACATCGCCGAAAATTCCCTCCAATCTATAAAATTGACTGATCCAAATTTTCATTTTACCTTATTTGCTGTCACTCATGCCTCATATCCAGCAACACTTGAAATTTCTACACTTTTTCATACGTTGAAAAAAAGAATTACCATAAAATACGCCTATGATAGCCGAGATTCCTCTTCGGAAAAATAAAACAAACGGGTGAAAGTATCTACTTTTACCCGTTTGTTTTATCCTACCATATCACTTAATTAATTTGAAAAATTCGTTTTCCATTTTCTAACGTAATTCGTGCTACCTCGCTAGTCTCCATATTTCTCAACCGTGCAATCTCGGCAGCTACATATTGTACATATCGGGGTTCATTCCGTTTGCCTCTATATGGTGGTGGTGTTAAATAGGGACTATCTGTTTCAATCAATATTCGTTCTAACGGTAATTCCGCCGCCAACCGCTTTACTTTTTTAGAATTAGGGAAAACAGTCGTTCCTGTAAAGCCAAAATAAAATCCCATTTTCATCAATTCCTGAGCCATTTCCAAACTGCCCGAATAACAATGAAATACACCACGAATGCCCTTACCATACGTATGCAAAATATACATCATATCCCCATGTGCTTCACGATCATGAATATCTATAGGAATATCTAATTCCACCGCCATCTTAACCTGTTCAATAAATACCTTCTTTTGAATTTCCCGTGAAGGTTCAGGCCAGTGATAATCTAGCCCGACTTCCCCTAACGCCACTACTTTGGGCTCATGAGTTATCCAATATCGAATCTGTGCAAATGCTTCATCCGTAATTTCCGCCGCTTCTTCTGGATGAATTCCTACCGCTGCATAAACGCCTTCATACCGACGGGCTAATTCAACTGCTGCTGCCGACGTAGGAATATCGGTACCAGGAAACATCATATATTGTACACCTGATTGAAAAGCACGTTGAATAACGGCATCTCGATCTTCATTATAAGCCTCGTCATGTACATGACAATGTGTATCAAACAACATCTTATCGCACCCGACTTCCTGGCATCATACCATCTACAAATACGACTTGTAATTTTTCATCTCCATCAGAAGCTGCTAAAAGCATTCCTTTTGATTCTTCTCCGCATAGGGTAACTGGTTTCAAATTAGTAACGACAACAACCTGCCGCCCGATTAACTCTTCCGGGGTATAATACAAAGCAATACCACTAACAATCTGCCGTTCTTCTGTACCTAAATCAACTTGTAATTTCAATAATTTCTTAGCTTTTTTTACTTTTTCACATGCCAAAATTTTTCCCACGCGCAAATCAACAACACCAAAATCATCAATTCCAATTTCTGGCTTAATAGCCTCTTTAGCAGCCGTACAAATGTCTTTCGTTGCAGATGCTATAGGTGCCATGTCGACAATCTCTTCTTGTAAATCATACCGTGGGAATAATGCATCACCCTTACAAATCATTGTATTAGCTGGATATCCACCCCATACCGCATCCGCTAATAAGGTCTTTTCAAAATGTTTTAGTCCTAGCTGTTCCCACATACGTTGTGCCGCTTTTGGCATAATCGGACTGATTAAAATAGCAATAATTCTAAGCGATTCGCTCAAATCATATAATACTGTATCTAAACGATTTCGTTGACTCTCATCTTTAGCTAATACCCAAGGCATGGTTTCGTCAATATATTTATTCGTACGACGAATAAATGTCCATACAGATTGAATTGCATCATTAAGTTTCATCGTATTCATTTCTTCTTCAAATGCCTTTACGGCCTGCACAGCATACAATTTCAAATTCTCATCTACAGGCAATTTTTCTTTTGCCTCCCTTACAATGCCGGCGTTATACTTTTCCACCATAGCTAATGTACGTTGCAATAAATTACCTAAATCATTCGCCAAATCAGAATTAATCCGCTTAATAAACGATGCTAAGGAAAAATTTCCATCATTCCCTAAACTAATTTCTCGTAATAAATAATATCGCAACGCATCCGCCCCATAGTGCTCAATCAACGGAATCGGATCTACTACATTACCTAAAGACTTACTCATTTTTGTTCCATCAACAATAAGCCAACCATGTCCAAATACCTTTTTAGGTATAGGGATATCACAACTCATCAAAATAATCGGCCAAATAATCGTATGGAAACGAACAATTTCTTTTCCTACTAAATGTAAATCGGCTGGCCAAAATTTTTCAAAAAGTGCTTGATCTGAGTCATAGCCAATCGCTGTCAAATAATTAGCCAATGCATCAAACCAAACATATACTACATGTTTAGGATCCCAGGGCACGGGAATCCCCCAATCAAAAGAAGTACGAGATACACACAAATCTTCTAAGCCACTTTTGACAAACGCAATCATTTCATTACGACGAGCTTCTGGTTGTATAAAGTCAGGATTTTCTTCAATAAAACGCAGCCATGCATCAGCATATTTGTTCATTTTCAAAAAATAGGCTTCTTCTTTAACCAATTCTAAATCTCGTCCACAATCAGGGCAAATATACTTTCTCTCAGGAAGTTTATTTTCAGGCCAGAACGTTTCACACGGTGTACAGTACCAACCAGCATATTCCCCCTTATAAATATCTCCTTTTTTATAAGAAATTTCCATTAATTTTTGAACCACTTTTTCATGTCGTGCTTCACTAGTTCTAATAAAATCATCATACGAAACATTTAACTTTTTCCATAATTCTTGAAACAACAAAACAATCTGATCTACATACTCAATAGGAGCTATTCCTTTTTCTTCTGCCGCCCGTTGAATTTTCTGACCATGTTCATCCGAACCCGTTAAGAAAAATACATCTTCCCCACATAACCGATGGAATCGTGCTAATGCATCCGCTATTGTTGTACAGTAAGTATGTCCTATATGTAATTTTGCGCTAGGATAATAAATTGGGGTGGTAATATAATACTTTTTTTTATCACTCATTGTAGAAGCCTCCTAAATTAACTTTTATGATAATCAGCCATTTGTATTGTAGCTTGATATACATCCCGCTTTGGTACGCCCAGTTGTATTGCAACCATACGTATCGCCGCTTTCTTTTTTATTCCCTGTTCTGTTAATTTCTGTACTTTTTCTATATAGTCCTCTTTTGTCCAATGTACATCGCATGTTTCCTGCATGCCTTCTATCAATATGACAAATTCACCTTTATAAGTATCTTCCGAAAATAACTCCAACACATTGTCTAAGGTGCCCCGTAAATATTCTTCATACCGTTTAGTTAATTCTCGACAAATAACCACTGCTCGACTTCCAAGAATTTTTTGCATCTCTTGTAAAACCGTCCGTAAGCGATGCGGTGCTTCATAAAAAATTAACGTACCCTTTATTTCCTGCAAAGATCTTAATACTGGTATGCGATGTTTTTTTGTCTTAGGTAAAAAACCAATAAAAGTAAATCTCGTTGTATCCATACCTGAAGCAATTAATCCAGTTAATCCCGCATTGGCCCCAGGCAATGGAACCACTCTTATGCTATGTTGTAAGGCAAGCCGAACCAAGTCACTCCCTGGATCACAAATCGCTGGCATACCCGCATCACTAACCAAAGCAATCATCTCCCCCGCCTGCAACCGTTCGATTAACTTTGGTCCCTTTGTCAACTTATTATGCTCATAATAACTAGTAAGTGGTGTTTCTATTTGGTATGCTTCCAATAATTGTTTCGTATGTCGCGTATCTTCAGCGGCAATTACATCAGCTGACTGCAAGCAGCGTACAGTCCGATAAGTAATATCTTCCAAATTGCCTATCGGCGTTGGGCAAAGATATAATGTCCCTTTTTGAAAAACTTCTGCCATCTACATTTCTCCCTGTCCTTGATAATAGGATAAAATTTCATCGCAATACGATCCATCATCACGATGTACCACTAAAGGTGGTAGTATTTCTAATCCAGGATTACCACCCCGACTACCTTCCATTAAAAAAATTTTACTTGCTTTATCTAACCGTGAATGAACAAATTGCAATCGTTTCGGTTCTATACCATATCTACGTAAAAGGGCTAAAATATCCGTTAATCGCTCCGTAATATGAACCATACGAAAATATCCTCCATACTTCAAAGCAAATGATGCGGCTTTAATAACTTCTTCTAACGTAACTGTTTCTTCATGACAAGCACGCCGAATCCCAGCTTGCTGGCTATACGCCCCCCGACTTTTTTCACGATAAGGCGGATTAGCGTAAACCATAGCAAAAGATCCGCTAGCATACCATGCTTGTAACTTTCTATAATCCCCTTTTTGAATATGAATATCTGACTCTTTCTGATTAAGTAAAACATTTCGTTGTGCAATATCTGCCATAATAGGATTATATTCTATCGCTTCAATAGATGTCGCTCCTCGAGCTGCTAAAATAAGTGGAATAACTGCGGTCCCTGTCCCTAAATCTAAAATAGGTCCCCGCGGTCTACTACCAAAATGAGCTAATAAAATCGTATCCAACGAAAAACAAAATTGATCGGACCGCTGAATAATTTTCATGCCTTCCAACAACAAAGAGTCTATTCTTTCTCCTTGTTTAACTTTCATGTTCAATTTCAGCCACATCCGTCCAGTTTACCTTAATCGTTTGCCCTGATTCTAATTGTACCCGCACGGTATGTTCTTTTCCCTGTATGCGTAAAACAGTCCCCACCCCTTCATCGGTCATAACTTTTTTTCCAATAGCTGGTGGTGCTTGGTGCATACAAATTTTAGAACAATTTTGACAAGTTAATTCACCAGATGTATATGATTGATTTTCATATCGCAAACAACACATCAATCTACCGCAACTACCGGAAATTTTAGTTGGGTTCAAAAACATTCCTTGTGTTTTCGCCATCCGAATAGACACTGGTTTAAATTCTCCTAAAAAAGTAGCACAACATAAAGGTCTACCACAACACCCAATACCACCAATCAGCTTTGCTTCATCTCGTAGTCCAATCTGACGTAATTCAATGCGCGTACGAAAAACAGCTGCTAAATCACGCACGAGTTCGCGAAAATCAATTCGCCCCTCTGCCGAAAAGAAAAAGATTATTTTCCCCATATCAAAAGTATAATCCACCTCAATAAGTTTCATCGGCAATTTATGTTTAGCAATTTTTTCTAAACATACCGTAAAGGCCTTTTTTTCCCGTTCTTTGTTTTTTTCTACTTGTTTTATATCTTTGGGAAGTGCTCGGCGAATAATCGGTTTTAATGGTTGAACAACCTCTTTCTCGGAAACTTCGCGAGGCGGAATAACTACTTTTCCAAATTCCATTCCTCGTGCTGTTTCGACAATAACGCCATCTTCTATATCTAAGGTCACTTCCTGGGGATCAAAATAATATACTTTTCCCGCAGGTTTAAAGCGTACACCTACTACTATCAACGCAAGTCCTCCTTATTCGTAATACTCTGAATACAAAGATAATCAAAAATGGTTTTTACATTTAAATTTAATCTTAACGCTTTTCTACATTCTTCTACAACTTTCATAAGTCGTGCCAATGAAGAAAGAGTCCAATTCCTTTTAATGTATTGTAATTGTTCTCTGTGACTTGCCGATATATTCACTATATCTCCGGCTTCATAATGTACTATCATCACATCGTGTATCACTTGTACAAGACTTTGTAAAAAAAGTGCCAAATCTTCTTTTCCCCATAACGCAGCAAGCGTTAGACTTTTTGCATAAGGACTCGGATGCGTTCCTAAAATTCTTAAAAATTCCATGGCCTTAGGACGCCAATCCTCCGTAGTTCCTTCTAATAAAGCAAATGCTCTTACTACATTTCCATTTGCCTGTTGAACAACTTGTTGAATTTGTTCTAATGAACGACCTCCAACAGTAGCTAATCCCATTTGTAAGCTCTCTTTATCGACATAATCAAAATGGCAGCTTACACAACGTGAAACAATCGTCGGCAATAATATTTCTGGTTGATTCGTAATAATAATAAAAATAACGCCCATAGGCGGCTCTTCTATTATTTTTAACATGCCATTAGCAAAAGCAGCATTCATTGTTTCGGCATGATCAATAATACACACCTTCATAGCCTTTTCAGCATTACGCAATATCAATTTTTCTCGTACCTGACGAAATTGTTCCACCTTTAATTGAGCTGTAATAGGGGATATAAAATATACGTCTTCCCCCCAAGCCAAATAAGGGTGATCTCCCATCTTCGGCATCCCTTTTTGAAACACTTTCCGTTGTACTAAAACCTCTGCTAAAGCACATGCAAAGGTCGTTTTCCCTACACCCTCCGGTCCAGAAAAGATCAATGCATGCGGCATACGATCAGACGCTAACCACTTTTTTATTTTATTTTTTATCGCTGCATGCCCAATTACATAATCCCAATACTGAAAATCCATCTATAGATTCTTCCTTTGCTAGCGTTCTTAATATTTAATTATAAAAAAAAATAACTATAAAGTCTAGTTCTAGTGACTTATTCACTATAGTTTCTTTATACATTCTCATTTATCATAGAAACAACTTTGTGAAATATTTCTTCATGAATATCTAAACGATTTCGCAATACCCCGTCGACAGCACACTGTATCCGCTGCCACCCATATAATTTTGCCAACATATCATAAGCATCATGACATTGTTTTAAAAACAATTTATTTTTTTCATGAATATCGCCTGTTTCTCCCCCTGTTTTTCCAATTCTTTCCAACATTAGCTTTTCCGTAATGTCCAGTGGCACATCTAATAAGATGACTTCATCTGGTATTGGTAAGTCTAATTTATTGAATTCAAAATCCCATAGCCACTTTAAATAAACCTTACGTTCTTCTATCGAATCTATTTTAATCATTTGATATAACATATTACTTGTCGTATACCGATCTGCCAAAATCGTCATTCCTTGTGCCAAAAAATCACGCCACTTCATTTGATAAGAAGCAAAGCGATCAATAGCATAAAAAGTGGATGCCGCATAAGGATTTATTTCTTCTGGTTTTTTCCCGAAATCGCCATGTAAGTACATCTTAACTAATGTACTAGAAGGACTATCATAATCAGGAAAGCTAACTGCCTGTACAGCATATCCTTCTTGCTGTAACCGCCTTTTTAATAATTGCGTTTGCGTCGCCTTACCGCTACCATCGCCACCTTCAATAATAATGAGTTTTCCTTTCATTCTTTTCCATCCTTTACTACCAAAATCGTTTTAAGTGTATGATCTGAAGCTCCATGAGGTACATATCCTTCATTCATCTTCTTCTGTATATAAGCAATACACAAAGATGTTATTCTTTCTCCGATAGCCACCACAGGAATCCCCGGAGGATAAAACAGAATAGTTTCGCCAGCAATACGCTGATTTGCTTGTGCAAAAGGAATCTGCTCTAATGTCTTATTCCATGCTTCTCCTGGTGTAATCACTACCTCTGGCTGAGGCAAAGGTAGTTCTTTAACCGCTTGCACTTTGTGTACTTTGTGATTAGAGGAAATAATCTGACAAGCTTTAATAAGTGATTGAATAGATTCCATATCATCACCGATAGTAATCAACACAAGAACATGTGTGCCTGCTACTAGTTCCACTTCAATACCTTGTTTGCGCAATTCTTTTTCCGCCTGAACGCCCATTAGCCCCAAGTCCGCAAAATCAATCACTATTTTTGTTTCATCTACCCCAATAACACCAGTGTATCGTTCAACCTCGCGCCCCCAGACATAAATCCCTGGCAATTTATTCAGTTCTTCTCTTGCATATCTCGCAAGCTCCATCGTCTTTGCTAACAGTACTTTTCCCTCAACAGCTAATTGTTGCCTTGCACTATCTAAAGAGGCAAGAAACCAATAATGCGGACTTGTCGATTGTACTATTTCCATTGCTCTCGCCATACGTTCTACGTAAGGAAAACCCTGCCGACAATGTAGCATCGATGTTTGCGTGAGTGATCCTGCTAATTTATGAGTACTTTGGGCTACGCAATCTGCACCACAAGCAAGTGCTTCGGGTGGTAAATCAGGATGAAACGGCAAATGTGCACCATGTGCTTCATCAACCAACACATATAATCCATTTTCATGTGCATATTGTATGATTGAAGGTAAATCAATCGCAATTCCATCATAAGTTGGATACGTCAACATCAATGCTTTGGCATGTGGATGACTATCCACGGTAGCTTTAATATCCTCAAGCGTCGGTCCTAACGAAACCTGTTCTTTTTCTGCAAATTGACTAGAAACATATACAGGAATAGTTCGACTAAGAAGAATTCCATGAAATACACTTTTATGTGCTTCTCGCGAAAGAATAATTTCATCACCAGCTTGACATACTGCTAACAACATAGCTTCTACACAGGCCGTTGTCCCATTGACAGAAAAAAAAGTATGTCCCGCACCATATAAATCAGCGGCTAAATCCATCGCTTCCCGTAACGCTCCCTTTGGTTGAAACAAATCATCTAAAGCATACATAACACCTAAATCTCGTATTAAAGCCTCCCCAAACAACATCTTCTGATATGCTGATGACTGATGCCCAAGTTTATGTCCTGGTGTATGAAAGGGGACCATATGCAGTTGACAATATGCTTCTAAGGCCTCAACAAAAGGAGCCCGTTGTTGATTTACCACATCCATATCATGCACCTCCTAATATACTATTGTACCATACTACAAAAAAATAATCCCTCGCATATCTCCGAGGGATTATTTTTATTATTTCTTATTACTTTTACGCCAAATTTTCATACTTTCTGCTGCCGCTATTAAAGATTCTCTAAAATCAGGATGAGCCAAGCTAATCAAGCGTTCTGCACGTTCCCATGTTGAAGCCCCCATAAGGTTCGTCATACCATATTCCGTTGCTATCCAATGCACTTGTGAACGAGGATCGGTAACAATCGTACCATCACGAAACGTAGGCAAAATCCGCGAATGAACTTGGTTCGTCTTTTTGTCATAAAAAGTGGAGCGTAATGTAATAATACTCATGCCGCCGGGTGAACGATAAGCACCATCCGTAAAATCAAGCTGTCCTCCACTCCCACTAATATGTTGAAAACCCGTTGATTCTGACGATACTTGACCAAAAAGATCAATGTCAATACAACTATTAATAGAGATAAACCGCGATATCTGACCTACAACAAAGGGGTCATTAATAAAATCAACAGGAAAAGCCGATAGAGAAGGATTATCATCTATCCATTCATACAATTCGGAAGATCCGCAAGCAAAAGACCAAGCTGTCTTATCGGTATTAATTTCCTTATACTTATTCGTTAATCTCCCTGTTTGATGCATCTTATAAAAAGAATCAACTAACATTTCCGTATGCACACTCAAATCCTTTAAATCCGATTCAGCGATCATCACACCAATCGTATTAGGTAAGCTACCTATTCCTAATTGCAACGTTGCATAGTCTGGAACTTTTTCCACTACCATTTTAGCAATCTTTAAATCGATATCATCACCTAGCACAAAAGGCAACGTCGGCATTTCTCGTCTCGGCCCTTCAACAACCACATCGACATCGGAAATATGAATGACTTCACCCCGACCGCCGCGTACTTTAGGCACCGCTTCATTCACTTCCACAATCACTCGTTTGGCTTTCTTCGTTATTGCTTCTGTTGCTGAAACAGTTAATCCAAAATTAAAATACCCATGTTCATCCATAGGACCAACCATAATCATTGCAACATCTACATCTAGAATATCTCTATACATAGATGGCTCATTGCGATAGCTCATGGGTAAAAAAAACATACTTCCACGGGCACATTGTTTCCGATCATAACTCCCCATATGCCAATTCATAGCAGTAAACGTTTCTCTTGTTGGATCACATTCCACCACTTTTCGCGGTGCTAAAGACAGTGCCATGCGAACCTTGACATCGTGTAACTCTTCTTTTCGTGCTGCTAACGCCTCATCCAATAAAACAGGTTGCGACGTCGCCATCCCATAATCAACCCAATCACCTGAACACACCAATTTTACTGCTTCTGTAGCAGACTTACATTTTTGTCTATACATATCGCTCCATGTAGACATTTGCATTCATTCCTTTCCTATATAGTACGTTCATTATTGCACAATATCATTATAAGTTTTACTTCCCTCACTTTTCAAGAACATATAGTTGTTTTTCATTTGCTATTTTTGCATAGCTTTTCTTTTTATCTTTTTTTATTTATTTTTATTTAACATTTTAATAAAAAAACAAGACAGATTATATTCCATCTGTCCTGTTTACGAATAGTCCCATTATACGTACAATAAAAGATAATCTATTACTAGGAGGTTTTACTATGTCTACCAAACGTGTTCTTGCTATTCATGATCTTTGTTCTTTTGGTCGCTGTTCATTAACTGCCGCTATCCCCATTATTTCTGCTATGGGTTTTCAAGTTTGCCCTTTACCCACAGCCTTATTTAGTAATAATTTAACCTACCCATCTTTTATTTCTACAGATTGCACAAAAACCATGCCGCAATTCATTAATAAATGGGAAGAGTTAAACTACACTTATAGTGCTATTTATAGTGGCTTTCTCGGCGATATCTCACAAATCAACTTAGTCGAACATGCAATTGACCGCTTAGGTGCTAATACGGAATGGATTATTGTCGATCCTGCCATGGGTGATAATGGTAAATTATACCCCATCTTTACGCCAGAAATTGTTCCAGCGATGCGTAAACTCATTCAAAAAGCAACCCTCATTACACCAAACTATACAGAAGCCACCTTATTATCAGATATACCTTATAAGCAAACAGAAATCCCTACTTCAAAAAAAATAAAAGAGATTTGCCAAAAATTATCTTCTCTCGGTCCAAAAAAAGTAATCATCACTAGTATCCCCGATACGGAAAAACATATAAAAATTGTCTGCTATGACCATGATACGATGCTTTATGATGAATACACGGTCAAAAGAATTCCTTTTTCCACCTGTGGAACAGGCGATATATTTACCAGCATAATTACGGGTTCTTTATTAAGCGGAATGAACCTCTTTCCAGCTATAAAAACAGCTGCTGATTTCTTAAGTGAAGTTATCACATATACATACGAAGCAAAAACGGATTATCGTGAAGGCATTCAATTAGAACCCCATTTGCATAAATTATGGAATATGAAATAATCCTATAAAAATACACTAAAGGGTGACTGTTTTTATCCTCTTAATAGAAACAGTCACCCTTTATCATTTAAAAATCCAAACTTTTCTAGACATATAATTCCAAACGGTAACAATGGCACTCGCTAATACTTTCGCATAAAAAGGGGTTATCCCTAGCCATATAGGAGAAGTAAAAAACCACATGAGTAATAAATTCCAACCTAACCCAATGGTACTAACTAAAAAAATCAAAGAAATTTCCGTTGTTCTTGCGTGACGACTCCCCTGTTCAAAAACAAATATATTTCCTAACCAATAATGATATAATGTTGCTAACCCAAACGCTACTGCCGTAGCTACCAATACACGCGGCGTCTGAAGTAAAAAAATATTACCTACAGTAAATGAATAAAACAACACATAAAACAAAATCCATTCAACGATAGCTGCTGTTCCGCCAATACATAAATACAATATAACTTTCATCCATTCTTTATCCGTATATATAAAGCCAAACAGCTTTTTTTCTTTCATGACTCCCAACCTTTCTTATCTATCTCTTCATCCATTATATCTCATGAAATAATACCTGTCATCCTTCTCTAATTAAGAATAAGTATGTCAATTCTGATATATTTTTCACAAATTAATATCTAAATATGGTCATCATTTCAAAAGTATGCTACACTATACTTACTTTGCAATACGAATTATTTTCACAATGTTTAAGAGAAAGGAGATCCCTACTATGCCTCATAAAAACTGTATTAATTTTGCACTCACCATTGCTCAACACGAAGTGTTTCTTGTCTTTTCAAATGCATTAAGCCGTTTCGGCATTACACCAGGACAATATGGGGTTTTAACCTGTCTTTGGGATAAAGAAACCAGTATCACTCCAAAAGAAATTGCCCAAACCTTGCATGTAGAAAACTCCACCATCTCTGGTGTCCTTGATCGTATGCAAAAACAAGGGTTAGTTACACGCATTCTAAATCCTAATAATCGTCGAAGCATCCGCGTAGAAGCAACTGAAAAGGGATGGCAACTAAAAGATCCATTGTTACACGAAATAGATAGTCTAAACCAACGCCTCTTAAGTAATTTAACGCCAGCAGAGCGGCAAGAACTATTTAGACTATTAGGTCGTATTCAAGGTGTTTCCTTGTCTTCTTAATCACAAAAACTAAATACATATAATATAAACCGCCTACATCACTCCAAACGTGACATAGACGGTTATTTTTATCTTAAGTTAGCTAAAATGCATGCATCCAAACGATTCATCCGAACATCTTCAACTATCTTCATAAATGTCTGCAAGTGAATAGGATTTTCTTTAAACGCAAACAAATGTGTTGTACAAGCACAATCAGTACAGCCAAAGCCGCGTATATGCCAGTCACAAATCCGCACTACCTGAGACGCTAAAATATGTTCCACATCGGCACTAGTCCGAATAGGAATAACCGCCCGTACCGTTGCCACCTGCCTAAGATAATCAATATGCCAATGTAACCTTTTTAGATTTCTCTTATGTCGTGCAATGCGAGCAGCCAAATTTTTCTTAGCTGAACCGACATATACATAATACCCAGGACAAACGTGTACGATCCCCTTTTTCCCGACCTCTATATCCCGTTCTTGCTCCACTTCTAACACTAGCATATATGCTCCCGCATCCTTGTTTTCCTGTTGTAATATTGCCGAAGGATATAGCAATCTTTCCCTGGGCCTAGGCATTTGAAACGATTCATCCCACTGCACTGAAACAGCTTGCCAATCCAATTTATGCTCAACTTTGGAAAAAACAGTAGCAAATTCAGGATCTGTATGATAATCAGGTAAAAACCACTTCGCCCTATCCCAATGAACTAAAAATAAAAGGCCTGTCCGGATTCCCTTATCATGCATCGCCGCTAATGCCAGCAAATGTTTTTTTCCTCGTTCCGTCACAGCATCAGGAAACATAGCCCCATTTTTGCTAAATAAGGTGCAAGACTTAACCTCTACATAAAAACGCTCATCTCCTCGCCCCAACAGCAAATCAAACCGACTATGCCCTACGGTCACTTCTCTTCGAATCAGCTTCCATGACCGCCATTCAGGTATTTGCTTATGCTGAATAAAATAAGCCGCTACGTCATTCGTATATTGAGTATCTAATAAAACCGGAATCCCTTCCCGCTCTACGCCAACTAGATCATAAGGGGTCTTGCGCGTTGCATTCATACATTGCCGAACGTAAACAGGAACTTGTGAAAACAATAACTCCCACATTCGTCCTGGATTCGGCAAATGACATATCGTGGAAATGCCATCAATTTCCACTTCACACACAAAACGATTCATGCGACGTATAAAGGTACCTTTTTTTAATAACGAAGTATTCCATTCCATATATTTACTCCTAAAAAAAATCTACCGTACTTCGGAGGAATGTACGGCAGAAATAGGGAAATAAAACTGAAAAGATAGACAAAATAGGAAAAGACTTATTATGCTATATCAACATAGTATTTCTTCTTCTATTCAAATAAATCATACTATATCTTATTATTTTTGTCAAATATAAGTGATAAATTCCTTATCATATTTTTTCTTTTCTGTTAGATAAAAATAGAAATGCCAGCATTTCGCTTGTCATTTCTATTTTTATCTACAACTATCTAGTTATTCTCCTTCGACAGTAATCGTATCTAATGCAGCAACTTTATCATTTTCTTCTAGTTTTTGAATCTTTACACCGGATGTGTTTCTACCTTTTTTTACACCTATACTTTCAATATCTGTCCGAATAACGATACCATTTGTCGTAATAAGCATTAATTCTTGTTCTTCTCTAACCACTTCTACACCGACAATCGCTCCAGTTTTTTGCGTGATTTTAAAGTTTTTAACGCCTTTGCCACCTCGCCGTTGAATATTATATGCATCCATATTATTTCGCTTGCCAAACCCTTCCTCGCTGACAGTAAGTACTTGGCATTCTAGTGCCAGTACATCCGCGCCGATAACCAAATCATCTGGAGCTAAAGAAATACCACGAACGCCTCGCGTATTACGCCCAGTCGGTCGTACATCATTTTCATTGAAGCAAATCGCCATCCCCTGTTTTGTTGCCAAAATAATCCGCTGATCTCCTTTAGTTAAGCGAACTTTTGCCAAATGATCTCCTTCTACTAGAGAAATCGCAATTAAACCATTACGACGAACATTCTTGAACTCAATCAGCGGCGTTTTCTTTACTAATCCCTGTTCTGTTGCCATGAACAAATGCATGGAAAGATCCGCCTGATCTAAGTCAATTAGGGCATTAACTTTTTCTCCTTCATCAAGAGGTAAAATATTAATAGCTGCAATTCCCTTAGAATTTCGATTATTCGCTTCAGGAATTTCATATGCTTTTAATCTGTATACTCTCCCTAAATTAGTGAAAAACAACACCGTATGCAAAGATGACGTATACAATAAATGATTTACCGTATCTTCCTCTTTCGTACCCATACCTCGCACACCGCGACCGCCCTTATTTTGCGTATGATAAACATTCGCATTCATGCGTTTTACATATCCACGCCGCGTTAAGGTTAACACCATCCGTTCATCTGGAATCATATCTTCCACTCCTAATTCCGATGAATCTGCTACGAGTTGAGTACGCCGAATGTCACTAAACCGTTTTTTAGCTTCTAATAATTCTTGTTTTACAATTTCCATCACCTTATGCTCATCTGCTAATACAGCTCGTAAATAAGCAATGCGTTCTTCTAATTCTTTATACTCTTCTTCTATTTTTTCTCGTTCTAACCCAGTTAAACGCCGCAACCGCATATCTAAAATAGCGATAGCCTGTTTTTCACTTAACCCAAAAGACTGCATAAGCGAAGATTTAGCTACATCATCATTAGCAGATTCCCTAATCATACGAATAACTTCATCAATATGATCTAACGCAATTAATAACCCTTCCAATATATGTGCTCGTGCTAAGGCTTTGTTTAATTCAAATTGACTTCTTCTCGTAATAACCTGTTTTTGATGGTCTAAATAATAGTTTAACACTTGCTTTAGTGTCAACACACGCGGATGCCCGTCCACTAAAGCCAACATAATCACGCCAAATGTCTCTTGTAATTGCGTATGCTTGTATAATTTATTTAATACAATATCAGGATTAACGTCTGCTCTCAATTCAATAACAATACGCATCCCTTTGCGATCTGATTCATCGCGCAACGCCGTAATACCATCAATCAGTTTATTCCGCGTCAAATCAGCAATGGACTCTATAACCCGTGCTTTATTAACTTGATAAGGGATTTCTGTAACAACAATCCTATTTTTCCCTTTATTCATCGACTCAATCGTCGCACAGGAACGCATTTTAATACTGCCACGCCCCGTTGTATACGCTTTTAAAATCCCTTCTCGACCTAAGATCTTCGCCCCTGTCGGAAAATCTGGACCTTGGATACACTTCATAATGTCTTCTAAGGTAGCTTCAGGATTATCAATTAAGGTAACACAACCATCAACGACTTCTCCCAAATTATGAGGTGGAATATTAGTCGCCATGCCCACAGCAATTCCTGCTGATCCATTAACCAATAAATTCGGAATCTTTGAAGGCAACACAGCCGGTTCTTGCAATGAGCCATCATAATTGGGCATAAAATCAACGGTTTCTTTATCAATATCTTCCAACATTTCACCGGTAATCTTAGCCATACGTACTTCCGTATACCGCATAGCTGCTGCAGAATCGCCATCCACAGAGCCAAAATTACCATGTCCATCAACTAAGGGATATCTAGTAGAAAAATTCTGAGCTAACCGTACGGTTGCATCATATACAGAACGATCTCCATGAGGATGATACTTTCCCAGTACTTCCCCAACAATACGTGCCGATTTCTTATATGGCTTATTCGGAGTCATTCCCGCTTCATGCATAGCATATAAAATACGCCGATGCACAGGTTTTAATCCATCACGCACATCCGGCAAAGCACGTGTAATAATAACGCTCATTGCATAATCAATATATGATGTTTGCATCTCGTCTTCCAAACAAACTGGCAACACTTTTTCCGTATATTGTTCGTCCACAATTTCACCTCGTAAATCCTATAATTATCTTATCATTTCTATAATAGATATACTTTATATAATAGTATATTATACCAAATTTTATCTTTTTTTGATAGTTATTTATCACATCCCCTTCCCTGTCGCGATGAATTACAAATTAGCATATCATGTATTATTTAAAATTACCTATATATTGTTTTTTATTACTTCTTCAAAATAATGTATCATGATATAATAAGCTTGGTCACAATTACTTAACCAAAGGAGTCTTCACCATGTTAAATTTTGCCCATCGAGGGTTTAGTGGTTCTTATCCTGAAAACACCATGCTTGCATTCAAAAAAGCGTTATCTGCTGGTGCCGATGGAATCGAATTAGATGTCCAATTAACAAAAGATGGTTTTCCGGTAATTATACACGATGAACGAATTGATCGTACCACGAACAAAACTGGTTTTGTTCGTGATTTTACTTTAACGGAATTACAACAGCTAAATGCTGCCGCCTCGTATCCCAATATGCCCCCAGTAGCTATTCCTACGTTACAAGAATACTTAGAATGGGTACAGCAAACACATTTAATTACCAACATCGAATTAAAAAACGGTGTATTCGATTATCCTCATATAGAAGAAAAAGTAAATGCATTAATACAAACATTTCAAATCCAAGACAAAGTAATTATTTCTAGCTTTAATCACCATAGCATACTACGTATGAAAAAAATTGCTCCAACCTTAGTATATGGGTTATTAACAGAATCATGGTTAATTGCCCCTGGTAAATATACCAAGGATTTAGGCATCTCCTGCTATCATCCGTTTTACGAAAGCCTGACTGACGATACTATTATCGAATTAAAAAGTCATGGCATTCGCATAAATACATTTACAGTGAATGACGAAACGGCAATCCGCACGTTATTAGGAAAAGGTGTAGATTGTGTCATCACTAATTATCCCGACCTAGTGCGTCGGATCATTCAAGGAGGCTAATGTTTATGGATGCTTTAGAACAAACGATTGTCTTAATCAATTCTTATTTATGGGGCAAATGGCTAGTCTATGTTCTGCTCTGCTTAGGTATCCTATATACCATCGCAAACGGATTTATTCAAATTCGTTATTTTCCATTTATCATAAAAAAGACATTGATTCATTCGTTTAAATCTCGGCACGAAGACAAGGGCAATGGCTCTATTTCTACCTTTAAAGCAATGATGGTAACACTTGCAGGAAATGTAGGTGGAGGAAATGTAGTTGGTGTTGCTACAGCAATTGTATCAGGCGGTATGGGTGCTGTATTTTGGATGTGGTTCGCCGCTTTTTTCGGAATGGCTTTAAAATATGGTGAAATTGTCCTTTCTCAAATTCACCGCGGAAAAGACTCGGAAGGAAATATTTTAAGTGGTCCCATGTATTATATTCGTGACGGCTTAAAACTTCCCTGGTTAGGTGTGGTTATCGCTATTTTAATGTGTATAAAAATGATGGGTGCAAATTTAGTACAATCCAATACCATCTCTGGTATTTTACAATCAAATTATGGTATTTCTACTTTCGGTACTGGTGTCGTTTTAATTATTTGCTTACTCTCCATTACACTAGGTGGGCTAAAACGCTTAGCCAATATTGCCATGAATTTAGTTCCTATCATGTCCGTGTTTTATGTCGTAATCGGCTTACTTGTTATTATCATCAACTTCCAAGCCGTTCCTCATATTTTTGCTGAAATTTTTGAACAAGCTTGGTCCTTTAAAGCCGCAGCTGGTGGGACAGGCGGATATGTCATATTCACGGCCATGCAATATGGGATTACTCGCGGGATGTACTCAAATGAAGCGGGTGAAGGCACCGCACCTTTTGCTCATGGTAGTTCAATTGTTCCTCATCCTGTCGATGAAGGAATCACAGGCGTTACAGAAGTATTTGTAGATACAATTATTATTTGTACTATTACCGCTTTAGTTATCGGTGTTACAGGTATGAATTTAACTGACAATTCCGCAACCGTAATGGCCTTAAATTCTTTTGGCACCATTTGGGGCCCGTTAAAACACGCAGGAACCTTAGCCTTACTTATCTTTTGTTTCACTACTCTCATGGGACAATGGTGGAATGCCGCAAAAAGTTTCACTTATGCATTTGGTCCCGCTGTAACGGATAAAATAAAATATATTTTCCCCTTTTTATGCATCATTGGTGCAACTGCCAAAATCAATTTAGTTTGGAGCATCCAAGACTTAGCAATGGGATTAGTAATTATTCCTAACATGATAGCGCTCTTCATTTTATTCCCTGTTGTGCGGAAAAAAACAAAAGAATATTTTAGTAATCCCAAATATTATAACCGAACAGAACAATAGCATATATTAATCAGCTAATAAAAAGGCGGTATGAGTTCCCATACTCATACCG
>NZ_AFUG01000019.1:0-566 GCF_000221545.1 Megasphaera sp. UPII 135-E | reverse complement strand
TGATGTGTACCCAAAAAACTGGACACATTAATATTTAGTTTACATGGTGGATGCTAACCTATACAAAGTAGGTGGCATCCATTTTGTTTTCTTCTGAATTCTTTCGTTGTTGTAGTAGTATATATATTCGTCAATTGCTTTTGAAAAATCATCAAATGTTTTAAATTCTCTCTCACATCCATAATACATCTCTGTTTTAAGTCTTCCAAAGAATGTTTCCATGATACAGTTATCGTAGCAGTTTCCTTTTCTTGACATTGACTGAGTTATTTGATGCTTTTCTAATTCTTTGATGTAGTAGCTGTTTTGATATTGCCAGCCTTGATCTGAGTGCATGATTAAGCCTTTTACACATGGAAACTTTTCAAATGCTCTATTAAGCATTCTTGATACTTGTTCTAGTGTTGGATGCAATGATAAGTCGTATGAGATGATTTCGTTTGTGTACATATCTAATATTGGTGATAGATAGCATTTGCCCCACGCGAAGTTAAACTGGGATACATCTGTAGTCCACTTAGCAAATGGCTTTGTTGCTGTGAAGTCTCTATTTATGATGTTGCTTG
>NZ_AFUG01000020.1:0-16799 GCF_000221545.1 Megasphaera sp. UPII 135-E | reverse complement strand
CACTCCCTTCGCATATTCTCTTTTTATTAAATATAAAAAAAATAAAAACAGAAATACTTTGTAATAAAAAGTTTTCTGCTTTTATTTTTTATCTTGTATTGTTTTGATATTTATTATTAAAACTAAATATAATTGTGATATTTAATTTTCTACTTAATTTCTGTTATCAACAATCATCTTAATAAAAAAGCACATTTTTTAACGCACCCCAACAAATTCATGAGGCCTTTCTTTTTGGATATGGTATGCAAACAAAATCGCATCACAAATACGGGCGGCTGCCTTTCCATCGCCATAAGGATTAATCGCATGCCGCATCGCATCATATGCTTTTTTATCATGTAAAAGTTTTATTGTTTCCTTATATACGCGCTTTTCATCCGTCCCAATTAACCGTACGGTACCCGCTTCTACCGCTTCGGGACGTTCCGTTGTATCACGCAAAACCAATACAGGTTTTCCCAAAGCAGGTGCCTCTTCTTGAATGCCACCGGAATCCGTAAGGATCAAATTACAACGACTCATAACATTAACAAACGGCTCATATTCCAATGTTTCAATCAAATGAACCCGTTCTTTTCCCGCTAATTCTTCTTCCACCACTTTTCGAACTTCCGGGTTTCTATGTACAGGGAAAATGATTTCCGTTTGTTCATTTTCTTTGACAACGGCATAAAGAGCTTTATAAATATGTCGCATCGGCTCACCTAAATTTTCACGACGATGCGTCGTTACCAATATTACTTTTTTATGCTGAAAGTCAATGCGTTGTAATGTAGGATCCGCAAAAGTATAACTAGATAATACCGTATTCATCAATGCGTCAATAACCGTATTACCCGTTACATAAATCTGATCATCACGTATATTTTCATGCAATAAATTCGCTTTTGCTGTTAGCGTAGGTGCAAAATGCATGGTCGCCATCGCCCCAGTCAATTTTCGATTCATTTCTTCCGGAAATGGCGAATATATATTTCCCGTACGTAGCCCTGCCTCTACATGCCCAACCGGAATTTTCTGATAATATGCGGCTAAAGCTCCTACAAACGTAGTCGTCGTATCGCCATGTACTAAAACCAAGTCAGGCTTTTCTTTTGCTAACACAACTTGTAATCCTTGTAACGCCTTCGTTGTAATATCATACAACGTTTGCCCTTGTGACATGATATCTAAATCATAATCAGGGGTAATATGAAACAAGTGTAATACCTGATCTAACATTTGTCGATGTTGGGCCGTTACCGTCACAACCGTCTGTATATGTTCAGAGCATGCCTTTAACGCCAATACCACTGGTGCCATTTTAATTGCTTCTGGTCGCGTACCAAAAACTGTCATTACCTTAATCATAAAAAATGCCTCCTACTGCTTACCTCGATCAGCTTTACTTCAAATGCGTCGTATTCGTTGTTTTTTGTAAAATACCGATACGCTTTGCTGAATAAATAATCACCCCTAAAACAATTATTACCGTGACCATACCTATTTTATATCCCACATGAGCAACAAATAACGCGACTATCCCTAAGGCAATACTAACGCAATACATAATTAACACAACTTGCTTTTGCGAAAGCCCCAAAGCTAATAAACGATGGTGTAGATGGCCCTTGTCCGGCTGAAATACAGGTTTTCCACTCATTTTACGGCGAACAATAGCAAAGAGCGTATCTAAAATAGGTACACCTAATGCAATGATAGGTACCACAAGTGCCACCGTCGCTGCCGTTTTAACCACACCAAATACAGCGGCTACAGATAATGTATATCCAAGTAACATACTTCCCGTATCGCCCATAAAAATTTTAGCAGGATTAAAATTATATTGCAAAAAGCCTAACGCCGCTCCAGCAATAGCTGCGATAAGTAACGCTGGTGTATCTTGTCCCATACTATACGTTATAAAAAATATAGAAATCGAAGCAATAACGGAAACGCCTGCGGCTAAACCATCTAATCCGTCAATTAAATTCACCGTATTCGTAAACCCGATAATCCAAAATATCGTAAGAGGAATAGCAATAAATTCAGGTAATACCCATAACGTACCAAACGGATTATTCAACCAATCAATTTGTATACCACTCGCAACAGGAATCAAGGCGGCTATAATCTGCCCTACCAGTTTAGTGCGAGCAGGAATATTACAAATATCATCCCAAATACCTACCGCCACAATAACCGTGCAACCAATTAATATCCCTATCAATTCAGATTGCCAAGGAGCAAATAGTAGTACTGTTACTATAAAACCGATAAAAATAGCTACTCCACCTAATCGTGGAATAACATGGGTATGTACCTTCCTAGCATTGGGTTTATCAATTGCTCCGACCCGAATGGCTATTTTCTTTACACTCGGTGTCAATGCATAGGAAATAACTAATGCTAGCACAAAAGGAACAATATATCTAATGAGCACTACACACGCCTACTTTCTTTTTTTTAGTACGATTCATATCGTTTCTGATAACGCCTTTACGCGGTCTCTAAAAACACACCTATTTCTAAAAGCCCTAACAAATGGTCTATCCACTTCTTATCCGTTACATTATACCATATATTGCTTTGAATATCATATCGAGAACAACTAAATCCCCTGCCCCATATTAATACTTACATTCTATTTTTGACAAGGGTTCTTTTATTCTATACAATAAACGTATTATCTATGTCAATAATAGAAAGGAGTTTCTCATGAAATATATTTCTTGGAACGTCAATGGCTTACGGGCTATCATGAAAAAAGGATTTATAGATATCTTTCAGACCTTAGATGCAGACTTTTTTTGTCTTCAAGAAACAAAGTTACAAGCCGGACAAATAGACTTAACTTTGCCCGGTTATCATCAATATTGGAATTATGCCGATCGAAAAGGATATAGTGGCACGGCTATTTTCACCAAACACGAACCCTTACAAGTAACCTATGGCATGGGTATCGACGCCCACGACCACGAAGGACGGCTAATCACATTAGAATATCCCGATCGCTATGTTGTTACCTGTTATACCCCTAACAGTCAAAATGAATTGGCCCGCTTACCTTATCGAATGCAATGGGAAGATGATTGTCGCCATTATCTTTCCCAATTAAAAGAGCAAAAAAGCGTTATTTTCTGTGGTGATTTAAACGTGGCCCACGAAGAAATTGATTTAAAAAATCCCAAAAACAATCGTAAAAATGCAGGTTTTTCTGATGAAGAGCGAGAAAAAATGACAAACTTATTAAATAGCGGCTTTACCGATACATGGCGATATTTTTATCCTGATACAGCAAATGTCTATTCCTGGTGGAGTTACCGTTTTAACGCCCGCAAAAACAACGCAGGGTGGAGAATTGACTATTTTATCACTTCGGATGATCTGAATTCTTGCTTAAAAGAAGCTCACATTTATACCGATATCATGGGCAGTGATCATTGCCCCGTAGGTTTGATTTTATAACCAAAAATAAACTATTTTATGCTATGTCCACTAAATCTTATAGTTAAGGACATAGCAATTTTATTACACCCTATTTTTTCATTCCGTATATATCATTTACGTTGTCTTTTATATACCCAAAGAGATGTAGCCAGCCAGAGAATAGTAAAAAAAACCGCGACTATCACCGTACCGGGACGATCATGTAAAATGACTTGACCCCAAGCAATAATTGCCATTGCTAATAATATGGTTCGTATCATATATGTATGCCCTCCTTTCTGGGTTCATCATACACAAAAAAAATTCATTTGTCGATATCCATACATAAGATCCCATCACATGTATATTACCATATTATTTTTTTAGCGAAATTCGTATATAATGTAAATAAAAAAAGACTTCCCCATCTATCGATACCATTCTTAACGAGGTGATATCATGTCCGCTACAACAAAAAGGAATAAACATTTTTATTGGTTGCTATTTAAATCTACGTTTATTATCAGCGCTATAACTGTCGGCGGTGGTTTTGTCATCCTCCCGCTATTGAAAGCAAAGTTTGTTGACGAATTTAAATGGATACAAGAAGAAGAAGCCCTAGACATGGTTGCTATTGCACAATCCATCCCCGGTGTTATTGCTGCCAATGCAGCTATTTTATTAGGCTATCGCATGGCTCGCATACGTGGAGCAATCATCGCACTACTAGCTACGGTGTTACCCTGTTTAATCACCTTGACAATCGTCTTTTATTGCTATCATTCAATTATCAGTAATATATATATAGAAATGATCCTAAAAGGGATGCAATGTGGTGCAACCATTTTAATTGGAAAAGTAGCACTAGCGTTACTATATAAACAATGGAAAAAACGATACTTATTGCCACTCGGCATTCTTATCGCCACATTTATGGCTGGCATATTTCATCTACTACCGCTTATGTTGCTACTATTCATTGATGGGATCATCGGTTTTCTCGTCTTACAAGATGCCAAATACAATTAGGAGTTCCTTATGATTTATTTTATCTTATACTGGGAATTTTGCCGTATCGGACTTTTTTGTGTCGGCGGCGGATACGCTTCCCTGCCTTTATTAAAACAAGTAGTAGTTGAACAATATGGATGGTTAAGCACAAGCCAATTTTTAGATGTTTTTGCCATTTCCCAAATGACACCAGGCCCGATTGGTATCAACGCAGCTACCTTTATTGGCACCCATGTCGCAGGAATGGGCGGTGCTATTGCCGCAACAATTGGCTTTGTTACACCTTCCTTTATCTTAGGCATTACCTTAGCTCGTCTCTTACAAAAATATCATCATCTTGCTGCTATAAATGGTATTTTAAATGGATTAAGACCAGCTGTAATTGCCTTAATTGCCACCGCTTTTTGTTCCTTTCTATGTGCCACTCTTTGGCAACAAGAAACGCCCCCCTCACCGCTATCCGTTCCTCATATCGGAAACATTATCTTATTAGTACTAACCGCTCTGTTTGCACATCGCTATCATAATGTCATTCTCCTCTTAGGCTTCTCCGGCTTATGTGGTCTTATACTCGGCTTATGTGGTCTATTTCCATAGGCCTTATAGTAATCCCCTACCTATTTTCTAAAAATATTTTTTTCATAAAACACTACGCCCCTCTGGAGTTTTTAATCAAAAAATGACTGACATAATGTCGGTCATTTTTTTGATTTCTTTATCTCTACCTGGATTTATTCCCTATCTTCCTCATTTTCTCATCATATACCCCAGAAATTAACGAATACCTTGTAACTCAAATACACTCACTTCTCTTGAACAGCCAATACGCACGGGTAACCAATCACCAGTGCCGCGATTAACATACCCATAACAATCGACATCACGATACATGCCTCGCACATACGTAAATATATGTCCTTGTACCCACGGATATAAAAAATTAATTTGTCCCCCGTGCGTATGCCCACATAAGGTTAATGGTACATGCCAGGCAAATGCTTCTTTAATAAACGCCGAATGATGTGCTAATAACAGCACAAAAGCATTATCAGGTACATGCTGCATCGCTTTTTTTATAAACCGCTCTCGCTCTAGCTGAAAATTTTTTCCTTTCGCAAAACTAAAATCTACACCGCTAACATAAAAAGGCGTTTCTCTATCCTCTATCGCACAATATGCTTCATTTTTTACAATACGCACACCAGCCCGTCGTAGCATAGCCGTAATCTTCCTTACATCTCTATAATATTCGTGATTACCATAACAAAAATCAATTCCGTGCGGAATTTTTTTAGTCCATTTTTTCAACACCACTTCACATGCGGGCAAAAGAGATAATTCATCAATCAGATCACCCGTAATCGCTAACCTTTGAATTCCTTTTACAAAAAGCAATTGTATCGCTTCATCCAACTGGCGAGGACTAAAAAAATAACCCATATGAGGATCGGAAATTTGTCCAATACGATATCCCTGTAAATAAAGTGGTACCTTAGATGTACAAATGCGATGATACGTTAGTGCCAGAAAATGACTTTCTCCTTGCATGATGCCCAACGAAGCAGCACTCGTCAAAACAGGAATACCTAATGCTACGCCCCCTAAGAAAGCTTTACGCGAACATTCCTTTGACTGTATAAGTTCTCCTTTCTCACCCTCACCAGTCCTATGCCTATGTTTATTCCAATATGAAAAACCATACCAAAGTGCTAATAGAGGAAACGCCAAAGCCAATCCCAAAACGATTGCTATCCCAAGTGTACCTAACCACTGCCCTTGTCTTATGAAAGCCATTGACAGCGTAGAAAAAGAAAAGGCATACCCTAAGAATATCAATTCACCTAAGATCCCCACACCTAAGACCAACCAGCACTGATATTTACGTATATCAATATAAGATAATAAAATATATGTTCCTACCATCGCTATTGATAGAATCCATAAAAACACCAGTAAAAAAAGTCCTTTCATTATAATAATGCCGTGATTTTACCATGTGGTCCTGCCCATGGAACCGTTTGATACGCTTGTATCGGTAACCACTGCCACTCCTTTCTTAAATTGGTATTACCGTGTACACACGGTATCAAATAAATACCTAGTTGCCAAATTTTATGTGAAAAAACATGTTTTCGTTTCTCTAAAAGCTCCCAAGTTGTATCAACCGTCACACCTATTTGATTTAATAATTGTGTTAACGCTCCTTTACCCTTTTTTCCACGCCCCGCTCCCATCGGAAATTCCCACATAGATGCTAACAATCCCTTGTCAGGACGTTGATGCACCAACACACAATCGCCTTGTTTAATCACCCCAACAGTCCAATATTCAATTGGCACTTTTCGTTTCTCACCTCGATAAGGAACGTCCTTTTCACAACCCCTTTGATGAGCCAAACATAACCTTCGCAATGGACAGACCGGACAAGTCGGATGTTTAGGAATGCAAACAAGTGATCCAAAATCCATTAAAGCTTCATTGAATTTTCCTGCCTGCCCCATTGGTATTTGCACTTGTGCTAATTGTAAAACCTTTTGTTTTACCGCTACCTGTAACACATTATCCTTAATATCATATAATCGTGCAAATATCCTTAAAACATTGCCATCGACAGCAACTTCATCCTTGCCATAGGCAAGACTTAAAATAGCACCTGCCGTATATTCACCAATGCCTTTTAAGGACATAATTTCTTGTTTGGTATCGGGTACTTTTCCGTCATATTGCCGAACTACTTCTTTAACAGCCTGATGTAAATTACGAGCTCGCGAATAATACCCTAATCCTTGCCATTGTCGCAACACATCCTCTTCCGATGCTGCCGCTAAGGTTTCTAATGTAGGAAACGTATCAATCCAATTTTCATAATAAGGTTTAACCGTTTCCACCTTCGTTTGTTGCAACATAATTTCCGATACCCATACCTTATAAGGGTCTCGTGCACTCTCACGCCACGGCAATTCTCGTCTATGTAGATTAAACCACTCGAACAATAACGATGCCCATTGCGTTTGATATATATTTGCTTGACATACCATACTCTATTCTCCTGCCTTATCGTTAGCTCAATAATTATTTTTATTTAATCCATTTAAAAAAACTACATTCAATGCTACAATAAACTATATACACATATAAGGAGTACCTACTATGGAGCGGAATCCCCTGGAACATTTATTGAAATATAATATGGATATTGGGAAAACGAAACCAAATACAGTTCGTAAAGCATCCACTTATTGTCCTTTTTGTGATGCCACCAATTTAAAAAACATATTAGAAAAACGTGATACCATGATTTGGTTGGAAAATGCCTATCCTGTTTTAAAAGACACGTGGCAAACCTTAGTCATCGAAAGTGACAAATGTAATGACGATTTTTCTTCTTATTCGCTTGCTTATGCCGTAAACTTGATATCTTTTTGTTTAGAAAAATGGAATCAAGTAAAAGCAATGAATGAATTTGCCTCCGTGTTATTATATCGCAACTATGGACGTATGTCGGGCGGCTCAATTCATCACCCCCATAGTCAAATCATCGGCTTAAAAAATTATGATTATCACGAAGATATCAAGCATTATCATTTTATCGGTACACCACTGCTACATGAGGAATCATTAGAAATAAATCTTTCCATTCGACCCATTATCGGGTTTTATGAAATTAATTTTATTATAAAAAATCATTATGCCCTAAATGATCCTGTGTTGTATATGCAAAAAACAGCACATTATATTTTAACGCAAATCAGTCATAGCTACAATGTTTTTTATTATGATTTTCCCGGTGATACCAATTTATATGTTAAAATAGTACCACGTTTCTTAACTAATCCTCTGTTTGTAGGATACATGGTTCCGCAAATTGCAACAGAGGAGGAAACAACTCCTTTTATTGATAAATTAAAACAAGCAATTCTTACATAGAAAGGATAAAATATGCGTTTATTTGCCATTGGAGATTTACATTTATCTGGACATCCTCCAAAAAAACCAATGGAAATATTTGGTTCTCGCTGGAAAAACCATTGGCTTCGTATTCAAGAAGATTGGAAAAATCGCGTAACAGAAAAGGATACCGTGTTAATAGCGGGAGATACCTCTTGGGCAATGCGATTACAAGAAGCACAAGAAGATTTAGATGAAATTCGTGCTTTACCAGGTCATAAAATTATAATTAGAGGTAATCATGATTACTGGTGGGAAAGTGCGGGAAAATTAAATCGCTTAGATGCAGGAAATAGAATGCAATACTTATACGGTACTACCATAGTCACACACGATGGTCGTTTTGCCATTTGTGGCACCCATGGTTGGCTTTGTCCTAACGATAAACACTTTCATCCAGAAAAAGATGCAAAGCCGTATCGCCGAGAATTATTACGCGTAGAACGAACTTTACAAGAGGCGGCTACATTAAATTGCCTATGCACCATTTTATTGCTTCATTACCCCCCTGTGCACGATTTATTTCACCCTAGCGGATTTACAGAATTACTAAAAAAATATCATGTTCCCCTTTGTATTTTCGGTCATCTCCATGGTCTAACTCCCCATTCTATATTTCCTCGAAAATATGATGAAACCTTACTCCACTTAGTTTCTGCTGATTATCGCGAATGCAAACTCTTAGAGATAAAAATAAATGAAAAAGGAGTTCCTTATGAGTCAGATTGCTAAAAGTCACCTCTTATCCGGCATTATTTTTGGTGATGCCGAAACAAATGAATATGTTTATTTACCTGGAGGCGAAGTAGGTTCAACCTCTCCTATTTGCATTTTTGAACACGACAAAAAGAAAGATGATATTTCCCTCGAACAAGCAGCTTATTTAATTGAACATTTAACATTAAAGCCTTGCATTCATCCAGTTCTAGGAAAACATTCCTTTTAAAAATAAAATAAAAAAAAGACTGTCTATGACAGTCTTTTTTTTTTGGTGGGCCCACCTGGATTTGAACCAGGGACCAACCGGTTATGAGCCGGTGGCTCTACCACTGAGCTATAGGCCCATAGGATAAGGAAAACCTTACCCAGTTATTGTACATGATTACACCTACATCGTCAAGTCTTAAAGAAAATCTTTAATTTTTTCTCTTTTTCCCCAATTTCTTAATTTTCCTAAAGCTTTACCTTCAATCTGTCTAATTCGTTCTCTCGTAACATTGAAATATTGACCAACCTCTTCTAATGTACGCTGTCGACCATCTTTTAAACCAAAGCGAAGATATAACACCTTTCGTTCCCGTTCAGTCAGACAGGAGAATACCTCTTCAATTTGCTCTTTTAATAAAATAAATGCTGCCGCTTCATCAGGTGCTACCGCATCTTGGTCTTCAATAAAATCACCTAAATGCGAATCTTCTTCTTCTCCAATCGGCGTTTCTAAAGAAACCGGTTCTTGCGAAATCTTCATGATTTCCCTTACTCTTTCTACGGGAATTTCCATGCGTTCAGCAATTTCTTCAGGCAAAGCATCTCTTCCCTTTTCTTGGATAAGCTGACGCGAAATACGAACTAATTTATTAATCGTTTCCACCATATGTACGGGTATCCGAATCGTTCTAGCCTGATCGGCAATCGCACGAGTGATTGCCTGCCGAATCCACCACGTAGCATATGTACTAAATTTATATCCTTTACTATAATCAAATTTATCTACTGCTTTTAATAAACCTAAATTTCCTTCTTGAATCAAATCTAAAAACAACATTCCCCGACCAACATATCGTTTCGCAATACTAACAACTAACCGTAAATTAGCATCTGTTAATTTTTTCTTTGCCGTAATCCCATTTTTAATATCCGCTTCCGTTGCATCTTCCATATTTCCCTTTTCAATAGCCTTTGCTAACGTAATTTCTTCTTCTGCTGATAATAATGGTACTCGTCCAATTTCTTTTAAATACATCCGCACCGGATCATCAATATTAATGCCATCAGGAACACTTAAATCAACATTGCGTATATCTGGTACTTGTTCTGTATTTTCCGCTTCCTCATCTAGTGCATCATGTTCTGAATTATTCGTATCTTCCCCCACAATATCGATTCCCTTATCGGCAAATACTTCATACATTTTATCGATTTGTTCCGGATTCAAATCATCTTCTTCCATAACATTCATAATCTCTGTATAAGTCAAGCACCCCTGCTTTTGCCCCAACTGAATGAGCTGAGTTATATGTTCCATTACTATTTTACGTCGATCATTTTCATTTAATGTAGCATCTGCCTTAGTTTTCCCCCTTTTTACCGCTTTTTTTGTACCTTTTTTCGTACTCTCTTTTTTCGATTTCACTGTCATATTTTCTTTTTCTACTTCGTTCATTCCCTTGCCCTTTTTAGTATTTACCATAATAATTAGCTCCTTTCCTCTCTACAAGACACTTTCTTTATTTCTTCATTGAGCCGTTGACATTCTTTTAATGCTTCAATAACCTTTTGATTTCCCGTACGACTGTACTCAGCAGCACGCTTACTCCATTCAAGATATTGATTCTGCAATGCGGTTAAACGAAAACGCTTAGCATAATCTAATACTACTTGTTCATCGAGTGGTACATCTTGTAATATCATAATTCGTGCTAATTCCGCTGCTTCTTCCGGTGTTAATCGCATTTGAATATCGGATGCTGTATACGAATGATTTTCATTATAGGCACTAATAATAATCTGATATATATGGCGCCGTAAAGGCTGTTGAAATAAACCATCCTCAATTTGTGTAATAATCCGTTGACACTCCGAAGGATGTTCCAATAAAAAGCGCAAGATATTTTCTTCTGCCACCGCCATTGGTTCTGTCCCCCGTTTATCCGTCAATTGATAAGCTAACTTAGGCGTAATAACAACAGGCACTTGTGCCATTTCAGGATGTTGTTTTAAATATCGATTAAATTCACTACGTACAGCCGTTTCATCAACGTGCAACGTACGTGCCATTTTAGACAAAAAAGACTCTAATACAATACGATTATCGACAAGTGCTAAGACAGGTAGCAACATCGCCGTAATAGCCGACTTTCCTTCAAAGGTCGTACTATCATGAGTCCCTACTGCCGTCTGTAATAGATAATCTAAAGCATGCGGTGCTTCTTGTACAGCCTTTTGTAACGCCTCCGGTCCAAAGTGTTTAATGTATTCATCCGGATCTTTTCCCTGCGGCAACGATAAAACACGAATATGTAAATGCAGCCCTCTTCCTATTTCCAAGGCCCGTAATGTTGCCTTTCTCCCCGCCGCATCCATATCATATGCCAACACTAAATCTGAGGCTTGCCGCTGTAATAACCGTGCCTGTTCTACCGTAAAAGCCGTTCCCAATGAGGCTACAACATTCGTAATCCCCCGATTATGTAATGAAATAACATCCATATATCCTTCTACTAAAATCGCCTGCTTTTTTTTATATATCGCTTCATGCGACAAATCCATAGCAAATAACAATTTTCGCTTATTAAAAATAGGCGTTTCAGGTGAATTTAAATATTTCGGTTTACTATCATCCAAAACACGTCCGCCAAAACCAACGATACGACCTCGACCATCACGAATAGGAAAAATAACACGTCTGCGAAAAGCATCATAATATCGCCCATTCTTTTCTTTCGCCAAACCTAATTGTACCAACAACGAACCGGCGATTCCTCGTTTTTGAAAAGCATCCGTTAACGTGGTCCAACCATCAGGTGCATATCCCAACTTAAATGCACGAATAGTGTCATCCGTAACTTCGCGATGATGAAAATATACTAACCCCTCCTTTCCCAAGGAAGTTTTCATTAAGCAATTATGAAAAAAATTACTGGCCATCTCATTGATTTCCAATAATTGCTTTTTCAATTCATCTCGAGCTTTTTCGGTGGGTGTTTCCTCTACTTGTGGTAACGGCATATGTGCTCGCTCTGCTAATCGTTCAACCGCTTCCACAAAAGATAAATTTTCTTGCTTCATCACAAAAGAAAACACATCTCCTGCAGCATGACAACCAAAACAGTAAAAAAAGCCTTTTTCTGCAGATACACTAAACGATGCCGTTTTTTCATGATGAAATGGACAGCATGCCCAAAAATTTTGTCCCTGCTTCTTTAATGAAACATATTCTGATATCACCGATACAATATCATTTGCTTCTCGCACTTGTTCCAAAAATGCAGAAGAAAACTTTTTCATGGACCTCACCTTTCTATTCCCGTATATTGTATAATATTCTATTTACATATAAAAATTTCCTTTTTTCCAAGACAAATTTACCACTCTTTCGTTTTTCCGCTAAAATACGCTATGACCACACCTCTATAATCGCACTAATTTGATATAGATTTATTAGCATACTTTAGGTATAATAAACATAGACAGAAGAAATAGGATGAGATGTATGATTCATTTTACGGTAGGACCATTACGAAAACCGACAACCTTAAGCAGTGCATTAAAAATGGCAGGCATATCGTCGACACTACGTCGCCGGATAAAACATAACGGAACATGTCGTTGTAACGGCATTATCGTTCCCCCTTACCATATGGTTCATACAGGCGATACAATATGTATAACCTTGCCTATACGCAATGCTTTTGAACCAGAATACATCCCCATTCGTATTGCCTATGAAGATGACTATCTACTTATCATCGATAAAGCGGCAGGATTACTGATGCATCCCACATCTACACAACGTCAGGGAACATTAGCAAATGCCGTGGCTTATTATTATAACACTACCAATCAATATAGAGGCTATCATCCCGTTCATCGCCTAGACAAAAATACTTCCGGTCTTTGTCTCATTGCCAAAGAACCACATATACAATCCCTGTTTGATAAACAAAAATTATTATACAGAAGAGTATATTGGGCTATCGTAACAGGGTATTTTCCGGCTTCCTTAGCTACTATAAACATGCCCATTGCACGAGAGCCCGCTAGTATTATTAAACGTCATGTCGACAATGACGGTAAACCAGCACAATCCTATATGACAAGATTGGCCATGAATGAAACGTACAGTTTATTACAAATATTTCTGGCAACAGGTAGAACACATCAAATTCGTGTTCATTGCAGTGCCTTAGGATATCCACTCATCGGCGATGATCTATATGGAGGCACGCAAGACAAAATATCCCGGCAAGCACTGCACGCTTGTGCAATGGAACTCATTCATCCCGTCACCCACAAGCACCTATTTATTACCGCACCTTTACCGCCAGATATGCAATCATTACTAATACAAGCCCGATGGGAACATCTACTTAGACCCCTGTCACAATTTACTTAGGAGGAATGTCACATGCCATTAATAGGTACCACAGAAATGTTTAAAAAAGCATATGAAGGTCATTATGCAATTGGAGCTTTTAATATTAACAATATGGAAATCGTCCAAGGCGTCACCGATGCTGCGGCTGATTTACATTCACCAATTATTTTACAGGCTTCTGCCGGAGCAAGAAAATATGCGAGACCAGCCTATTTACGGCATCTCGTTGAAGCGGCATTAGAAGAACATGATATTCCTGTTGCCTTACACTTAGATCATGGTGCCGATTTTGAAATTTGCAAAGATTGTATCGATAGCGGATTTACTTCCGTAATGATTGATGCTTCTAAATATGACTTTGAAGATAATATCGCCTTAACTAAAAAAGTCGTAGACTATGCACACGCACACGGCGTTGTAGTTGAAGGCGAATTAGGAAAACTAGCGGGTATTGAAGACGATGTAAAAGTAGCTGCTGCGGATGCAATGTACACGCGTCCAGAAGAGGTCGAAGAATTTGTATCGCGAACAGGTGTTGATTCATTAGCCATTGCCATTGGGACCAGTCATGGTGCTTACAAATTCACCCCTGCCCAATGCAAACGCAATGCCGAAGGCGTATGGGTTCCACCGGAATTACGGTTTGACATTTTAGCCCAAATAGCCGATCGTTTGCCTAATTTCCCGATCGTTTTACACGGGGCTTCCTCGGTTGTACCCGAATATGTAAAAATCATCAATGCCAATGGAGGAAAAATGCCTGATGCCATCGGTATCCCAGAAGATCAATTACGTAAATCAGCCACCATGGCCGTATGCAAAATAAACATTGATTCCGACTTACGATTAGGCTTAACAGCAGGCGTGCGACAACATCTAACAGCACATCCAGAACATTTTGATCCACGCGAATATTTAAAAGACGGTCGCCAAAACATTTATGATATTGTCGCACATAAAATTAAACACGTATTAGGTTCAGAAGGACAAGCATAATAGTAAGAAAAATCAATACATCTCCACCTTAGATGTATTGATTTTTTACCTGTATTATGATAAAATCTGTTTTAGTGTTCTTATAATGCAGGGAGGTGAACCAATTGCCGCAAATAAAATCCAATATAAAAACAATGGAAAAAGATGCCGCTCGTCACGCTGCTAACTCTCAAGTAAAATCTTCTGTACATACAGCCATTCGTCGTACGACAGAAGCAATTGAGTCGGGTGATGTTACAGCTATCAAAACAGCGTTTACAAAAGCAAATAGCGTTATTGATAGTGCTGCTCGTAAAGGTGTTATTCATAAAAACACAGCTGCTCGTAAAAAATCTCGTTTAGCTGCAAAAGTAAATGCGATAGCAAAATAACATGAATGTTAATAAACCCCGTCCCCGACGGGGTTTATTTTCTATATTATCAATTAAAAGGAGTACGAATACATGTATCTCTCTTCTTCATATAAATACTTTATTACCTTATTTTTACCACTGTTACTCACCCAAGCAGCACAAGTAGGAACCAATACATTCAGCAGTATTTTCAGTGGTCAAGCGAGTACCATTGATTTAGCCGGTGTGGCTGTGGCAGTCAATATTTGGTATCCCATCTTTGCTGGTATCAATGGATTATTTTTTGGTGTTTCTCCCATTATCGCCCAATTACGTGGTGCAGAAAAAACAGAAGAAATTCCGCAATATATCATTCATAGCATTTATATTGCTATTTTTTTTACTATTTTTATTATTATTTTCGGCAGCCTGTGCTTAACACCTTTTTTAAACATTATGGGCTTAGATCCTGCCGTATATCATATTGCCAAACATTATCTCATCGCATTATCATTTGGTATTCTTCCTATATTTATTCAAGCCACTTTACGCTATATCGTAGATGCTCATGGTATGACACGTATTTCCATGGGAATTTTGCTCATTAATTTACTTTGTACACTCATTTTATTTAGACTACTTATTTTTGGTGCCGGTCCCATTCCTGCACTAGGTGGAATCGGTACAGGCTATGCCATTACTATCGCCTCCTGGATTTCTTGTTTACTATTTCTCTCTCTTTTCAAATGGTATTCACCCTTTTCTACCTATCGCATCCATCACCTATTTCCTACCTTTAAATGGTATTACTGCCTACAAGAATTAAAAATTGGCATACCTATCTTCATTGCCGTTTTTTGTGAATCCAGTTTATTTAGTATTGTCGGCTTACTCATGGCAGAATTTGGCACCGTTTACATTGCCGCTAACCAAGCTGCCATAAGTTACTCAACCTTCCTCTATACCTTCCCTTGGAGTATCAGTTTAGCTGCTACCATCTTAATCGGCTATGAAGTAGGTGCCAAACGTTATGCCGGAGCCCGCCAATATGCCCGTTTATGTCAAATAACCGCGTTGGGAATGTCTGCTTTCTTTGCCATATTAACTTATCGTTTTACAATGCCCATCAGTCATTTATTCACTAACGATCCCATTACGATGCAAGCTATTTCCCACTTTCTGTTTTTTGCCATGATGTTTACTATTGTCGATGCCGCAGGCACACCCCTGCAAGGAATGCTACGAGGCTATAAAGACGTAACGATTATTACCTATGTAGCCTTTATTACCTATTGGTTAATCAGCATTCCTTTAGGCTATTCCATTGCCCATTATACTCATTTCGGGCCATATGGATACTGGATTAGCTCGGTCATTAGTTTAACCATAAATGCGATTGCCTTAAATTATCGACTGTGGGGACATACGGCCTATCCTGAACGACAACTAAACGCATTAACAAAATAATCCTCATCCAACTGATGCGTTTATCTAAAAATCCTATACCAACGAAAAAAGCCTACTATATAGTAGGCTTTTTCCTATTCTCTCCCTTAGCTGATAACGGTATCACCATACAAAAAAGAAATTCATTTTATTGATCACCAACATTTTTATCTACTATTTATTTCTTTATTTTACAATCATATTTTCTATTTTGCTTTTATTGACAAGGCTCCATAAGCTCACATCAACTACACCTAAAAACCCCGTTAATTAATAAACTTATTTTATTTTCATAAATTTCTATGAACTATAAAAAAGAAAAAAGCTACTTTCTAAGC
>NZ_AFUG01000021.1:0-62232 GCF_000221545.1 Megasphaera sp. UPII 135-E | reverse complement strand
TCACGCTTTTTTTATATTTGTTTATCTCTAACGTACTTTCTCTTTTCTTAGTGAAGGAAAATGGTCATACCAAAGAAACTAATCAACCCACTAATGATAACATACAGAATAAAGTATTTTGCAACGCTTTGCATAATAACATTTGCTTGAATGCTTTTCCGTAGTGCTTCAGCTTTATCGCCAACCAAGTTCTTTTCTTTAATGAAAATTTCTAAGGCCGGTGCAACTGCACCAATACCGATGGCAATACTTTGGGGTGAGAACATTTTTCCTGTACCAGCCGCACCCGAGCTAGCCGCAGCCAACCACGATGCCAATGCACCATTTCCCGGATGCAATTGTGCTGCTGCAGCTGTCTGCAATGGTCCAAAGAGAACGTTACTATTCGTACCGGAACCCGTAATAAAACCACCAATAGCACCCACAAAGGGAGCAAAAGCAGGATAAGCCGTACCAGTAGCACCTACTAAGGCACTTGCTAATGTAGCGGTCATACCACTGTACGTCATAAGTTTTGCTGTTACAACAACAGCGATGATCGTAACATACGTGAATTTCAAATTAGCAAAGGTCGTACCTAAAACACTTAACATTTCACCTAATTTCGCTTTTTGATATGCGCCACCCAAAAAGGCGGAGATGAAAATCATAATGCCCGGTGTAACAATCCATACAAACGTATAGGGTTTTGCATGTTCCCCTAAATAGATAGGTACGGTCGTCTTAATAGCACTTAACGGTCCATTGATAGCTGGTACTAATTTTGAAGTCAATATGAGAAGGATAAAAATCAAGATAAATGGCATTGCTGCCGTCACGCCTTCGCTGCCAGAAACAGGACGAACGTCAGCGTCGCAACGATATTCGGGTGCGTCCGTTTTAAAGATTTTAGCACAAATAATAATTGCACCCATAACAATTATCGACGAAATCATCACGGCAAGTTCCGGACCTACCGCCATGGTAATAATAAGTTCGGGTACTGCCAAAGCTAAGCCTGCAATAAGTGTCGGCAAGAATACCCCTTTCAATGCTTTAACCCCACCGCATACGATAGCAACTACCAAAAATGGACTAAGCACATTGAGGATAAACAATTGCGTCGAAATAAAACTGCCCAATTCTATTGGATCAAGTCCGGTCAATGAAGCTAATGTCGTCGTAGGAATACCGATAGAACCAAAGGTTGTCGGTACGGAGTTTGCTACGAGGCATGCTAAAATGGATTTGAGCGGATCAAAGCCTAACGCCACCATCATGGCTGCCGGAATAGCAACGGCTGTACCAAAGCCAGCCATCCCTTCCATAAAAGCACCAAAGCCCCAAGCTAAGAGCAAGGCAAGAATCCGTTTATCCGGACTCACACTCGTCAGCATGGTCTTAATGGTTTCCATCGCTTTAGTATGGACAACCAAGTTGTACGTAAAAATAGCAGCTGTAATAACCAACAAAATTGGCCATACGGCTAATGCTACCCCTTCTAACGCACCCGAAAGCATAATGACGGGAGCTTTGCTAAAAGGTCCAACAGAAATAATAAACGAAATAATTGCTGCAATACCGCAGGCTTTCCAAGCGGCCATCTTTAACACGGTCAAGCCAATGAGAAGCCATAAAATCGGCAATACTGATAAAAATACATCTAAAGCACTCATAACGATTCACCCTTTCTACTCCTGCATGGAGCGTTGTGTTTCCTGCATTTCTTGCCTTGCATGTCTCCCTTCTCACGAGGACATACCAACTTTCTTCAACACCATGTGCAAAAGACTGTTACTACCGCTGTATGCGGTCATGCATTAAGCCGTTGCCTTGTGTTTCTTTTATCATTATAATGCATATAGTGAATAAATCAATATAGTATACCATTATTGCAAGGCTTATATTTTTTTATTCTTTTGCGGTATATATTTTCATATTATATGATATTTTTTCGCATTATCGTTTATTTTATAATTACTTTTTCTTTTTTTCCTTAAAAGGTTAGTTGATATTCGTTTTCATTTTTATCTTTGCGCGATTGGTATTACGTATTATTCTAAATACGAATTACTTTAAGTCATGATTTTTTCCATGCAATCAAACGGGATTTTCCCGTCCCTTCCTGTGCAGGTAGGGAGAAAAGAAGTGTATACAACCAACTAAAATATGGTATAATATAATCAGTAACCCTATAAAGGGGTCGTATGAAAGGGATATATAAGGAGGATACAAACATGGTTATCACCAAAGATTCCAGCATCATTGAAGCCGTTCAACAGTACCCACAAATTGTTGAAATTTTTCAAGATTACGGCTTAGGTTGTGTCGGTTGTATGGCCGCGCATTTTGAAACTATCGGTCAAGGAGCCGGTGCTCACGGTATTGATGTCGATGCATTAATCGCCGATATTAATGATGCCATAGCAAATCCAGAATAAATAAAAGCGTGTCTACCTCAAGGGTGACACGCTTTTTTTTTGCTTTTTTTCTTATAAAGTCGTCATTTCTTGGAATAGTTTTTCCGCATAGCGATCGGTCATACCGGCAATATAATCAACACAAGCTTGGCGATAAGCTTTTTCATCCGTTGTAATAGCATAGATGATCTGATTACCATAAGGATTGCCAAAAGCATCAACGTTGACCCATTTCCGTCCGATATCCGAATATTTATAAAGGCGTTCCAAAAAATGCGTTCCTAAGATGGGATAATCATCTTGTAACGCTTGTATACGATTTATCGTATTTCTCCCATCATAGCAATGTGCCAGGGCCTCATAGATGGAACGAATAATCAACGCTGCATAATTATGATAGACTTTTAACCGAGGATGACGATAAATATAACGATAGTTGAAATTCATTATAATATTCATTAAGGCAATATTTTCCTCTGATAACACTAAGCCGCGTTCAGGCGTACTTTCTTCACAAATATCCGTAATCAAAGGATACATAATAGAAGTGTTCGTCAACGTAGGATTTTTTATATTCGCATGATCTGCCAGTTTCTTTTTTAACATGCGTACGGGATCGCTTTTTTCCGTAATTAAATCCAGTCGCAACGCATCTTCAATATCACGTCCTAAATAGGCTATTTTATCGGCAATCTTCACGACACACCCTTCCCACGTATATGGTTCGTATTCATGTGGATGGGAAATAATATTTAAATCAATCGCTTCTTCACGTGGTCGCAGTATCGTATCACGGACTTCACCGCAATGACTGATAATGCCATCACGTACAGCATAGGTCAAGCACATATTGACCATCGAACCATCAGGAGCAAGCAAGGTTTCAATTCCATCGACAATTCGTAACCCTTGACGTTCATGCCAAAAAGATTCACCGATTTCTCGTTTACAAATATCCCGTAAAATCCGTTCACCCAAATGACCAAAAGGAGCATGCCCTAAGTCATGACCCGTGGCAATCGCTTCTATCAATTCCGTATTTAACCCTAAATAATAGCCAATCGTTTTACTTACTGAGGCGACATGATTAACATGTTCGATACGAGTGCAAATATGATCATTTTGAGTCGTAAAAAAAACTTGTGTCTTATATTTCAACCGGCTATATGCGGTCGAGTGAAGGATCCGCGTATAATCACGACCAAACTCCGTACGAAAGTCATTTTTTCGTTTATACAACGGCTGCATACGAGAAATCGCTTGTTTCCAATGCGGATGTTGTTCATCCATACGAACTTGCTGAAATGCTAATTTCATCTTATTGCCTCCTATCCCTGTCCATTCCTTTTAAGGATACGTTGTCTTCTCTACTTGGATATACTTTCCTTCTTCATCGGCTAATGCTATTCCTAACCGCCGTTTTGCTTCTTGTTGAATATACCGATACAACCCTTGTGGAAATGCGACTATATGCGTTGTCACGCCCCGTGGAAAAACGAACTCTTTTTCTAACATATATCCCTTTGGTCGATGACGCGACGCATACGGATGATATGGATCTACATACAATGTATCCTGCCATGTACCGCTGCGATTAATAAGTGCAAAGACCATAATTGCTCCTTCCTGTCGTAATTGGTGAAAAAACACCTTAGATCCCGTCTGCATCCAACGCAACCGTGATAAATACGTCCATGCACCAAATAAGCCATTTACGGGAATAGGATTGGTCACCGTGCGACCAAATTCACCCGTTCCGTTAGCTATTTGCTCACAGGCGACACCCATTTCTACACGTTGCCGTTCCTTAGGTCCTAATGTTTCATTCTGCCGTGTCGGCGAATTGCACAACGCATAAGCGTCTTCATACATTTGTTCCAGCCGTGTGCGATTTCTGTCGCTCTTGCGTAACGTATCCCATACACCCATTCATATCTCCTCACTTTTTTCATTATCCGTATACCCGAGTACCCTGTCGAAAAGAGATTCTCGCCATACTCCAGCACTTATTTTTACTATACTACATTTTTATTAAATAACAAATACCATTCCCCATTTATCTTATTTTTAACGGTTATTCCTCTCTTAAACGATAAAAACAACATAATTCGATTATCAATATCATTTAATATCATCTTTGCCTCAGGGGCTATCCTTTTTTTATATTTGCTTTTCTTCCCTTACATCGGTATGCTAACGGTGTACACAGACCTATACATAGTTAGATCACGAGGGGGGAATATATATGGTATCACTTCATCCTTATATTAAATTCATGATTGGGGTAATCCTCTTACTTGCTTACCCCTTTGTCGTGAATCAATGGTAGTAGCTCTCTTATTCACTCATACACAGCAAAAAAGCGGAAACTTTTAGGGTTTCCGCTTTTTTGTTGCTTTTGTACCAGTTTTCACGTTTATATACACATATTTTATGTAATATATCTCTTTTTATAAATCATCTATTATAAAACGAATGACCTATTTTTATGATTAAACGACGAATATTAGCGGATAAAATACTATTTTCATGATTTTTTTTAATTCTCTTCGTTCAGGTTTGCACATTTTGCATGACAAATAGTAAAAATATACTTGCATTTCAAGATAAAAACTCTTACTATAAGTATAGATAGTTTGTGAATTTTAGAACTATTATTTTTCTAAAAACAAACAATTGGTCATCGTGTGTTTGAGTATAGCAAAACGCATGCTGTACCCCAAAGAGCTAATATTAAAAGGAGTGGTCATCATGAAAGAAGTAGTAATTGCAAGTGCATGCCGTACGGCTATTGGTAAATACGGTGGTAGTTTAAAAGACGTACCAGCTGCTGAATTAGGCGGTATCGTTATTGCCGAAGCTATTAAACGTGCTGGTATTTCTGCCGCACAAGTAGATGAAGTACTTATGGGGAACGTATTACAAGCTGCCAGCGGACAAAACCCAGCTAGACAAGCTATGATTAAAGCGGGTATGCCCGTAGAAATTCCTGCTATGACGATTAATAAAGTATGCGGTTCCGGTTTACGTTGTGTTACCTTAGCAGCACAAATGATAAAAGCTGGTGATGCCGATATCGTAATTGCCGGTGGTATGGAAAATATGTCGCAAGCTCCCTACGCTATGCCAAAAGCACGTTGGGGCTATCGCATGGGCAATGGTACCCTCGTTGATACAATGATTAAAGATGGTTTGTGGGATGCTTTCAATGATTATCATATGGGTATTACCGCTGAAAATATAGCGGCTCAATACGACGTAAGTCGTGCTGACCAAGATGCTCTCGCAGCAGCATCACAACAACATGCGTGTGCAGCTATCAAAGGCGGCTTATTTAAAGATGAAATTGTACCCGTTGTCATGAAATCGAAAAAAGGTGATATCATCTTTGATACGGACGAATTCCCTCGTGATAATACAACTGTCGAAAGCTTGTCTGGCTTAAAACCTGCTTTCAAAAAAGATGGCACCGTAACGGCCGGCAATGCATCCGGAATTAACGATGGTGCAGCAGCTTTCGTCATCATGTCTGCTGATAAAGCAAAAGAATTGGGCATTAAACCACTTGCTAAAATTGTGAGCTACGCTTCCGCCGGTATCGATCCGAGCATCATGGGTGCAGGTCCGATTCCTTCTTCGCAGAAAGCGTTGGATAAGGCCGGCTTAAAAGCATCTGATTTGGATGTTATCGAAGCAAATGAAGCATTTGCTGCACAAGCTGTTCATTGTTGCCGTACGCTCGGTCTTGACATGAAGAAAGTAAACATTCACGGTGGTGCCATCGCTTTAGGACATCCCATTGGTGCATCTGGTGCACGTATTTTAGTTACCTTGCTCTATGCATTACAACAAGAAAAAGGGAAATACGGCTTAGCTACACTTTGCATCGGTGGCGGACAAGGTGCGGCTTGCGTTGTAGAAAACTTAAAATAATCAACATTTATCATACCCATCAAAGCCTACTTGTCAATATGACGAGTAGGCTTTTCCTCTATCTAAGTCAACGCAAAAAAAGCGTTATTTTTTAATAAAAAAGTATTTTATTTTGCTTCTAAAAATGCTAGAATTGATATACTTGTAACAAGATACATAGATATAGAGAAAGAAGGACTGATAATGAAATCAACTCGTCGAAAAATGTCATTACTCCAATTAACCTTTATTACCGCTGCCAATATGATGGGTGCCGGTATCATCATGCTACCTACCAAGTTAGCTGAAGTCGGTACCATTTCCATCCTCTCTTGGCTCGTCACAGCACTAGGTTCGCTTGCTTTATCGATTACCTTTGCACGCTGTGGCATGTTTTCCACGAAAGACGGTGGTATGGGGGGATATTCCGAATATGCGTTTGGTCGTTTCGGACATTTTTTAGCGAGTTACGCCTATGCTATTTCTATCGTTATTGCGAACGTGGCAATCGCCCTTTCGGCAATCGGTTATGGTGCCGCCTTTTTAGGGACGGTCTTCTCTCCTATCCAAACCTGTGTCTATACGATAGCCTTGCTTTGGCTAACAGCCGTCCTCAACTTTAATGGCTCCCACTACTCAGGAAAACTTAGTTCAATTGCCATTTGGGGTTCGATTTTGCCTATTCTTATTTTATCCATCTGTGGTTGGTTGTGGTTCTCCCCTACCGTCTGGATAGCGGCTTGGAATCCCCACCATTATCCATATAGCACGGCAATTGGAACATCTATTTCCCTCACCTTATGGTCTTTTCTTGGTCTTGAATCGGCAGCCGTCAATATGGATGCCGTAGAAAATCCGCAACGTTCCGTGCCATTAGCAACATTTTTCAGTACTCTCGGCGTTGCTATCATCTATATCGTGTCAACGAACATCATTTCCGGCATTATTCCATATCATGAAATTGTGTCATCTCACGCTCCTTTCGGACTAGTCTTCACGTACATGTTCGGATCGCTTGCAGGAAAACTCGTCATGGGCATGATGGTTATCGCTTGTGCCGGGTCCCTTCTTTCATGGCAATTTACGCTGGCACGAGTCTTTAAAACCAGTGCACAACGTGGACTATTTCCGAAAATATTCGCCAAAGTCACCCGGGCAGACGTACCTATAAAAGGACTACTGGCTATCCTCGCGATACAAAGTATTCTCTCTATCGCCTCGATTAGCCCGTCCTTAACAAAACAATTTGAAATGATGGCGAATTTAGCCGTTGTAACTAATATCATTCCTTATATATTATGTGCTGCTGCGTTGCGAAGTATCATCAAAAAAGAACACCCCTTGCGGACGGTCTGGACAACACGCACCACCTATGCCTTAGCGACCATTTCTATCATCTACTGTCTCTACGCCTTGACAACCTTGTCCTTGATGACTTGTATCGGTGGTGGTGTCGCCCTCCTCACGGGTTGGCTTATTTATGTCATTCGTTTTGCGCTTGCTAAACAACGAATAATGGAAATAAATAAATAAATAATAAGTAATCAAAAATATATAACATACGCTAAAAAGAAGAAAGTGTTTGCAAAAAAAAAGCACGCTTTTCTTCTTTTTTTCTTTTATCTATAATGACATTTTTGTTGACAAACCCCTACATCCAAAGTGTTATCTATAAAATTAATCCATCCCTTCTTTGTATACTATTTACGCATTCCCTTCATCGTTGACTTCTCTCCCTATTCTTCATACAATAAAAGTAGCTATTTATACCACAATAGTACATAAAAAAAAGGAGGTTTTTAATCATGTCTGATGTATCCGAAAAAAAAGAAAAATCAGTCTATGATCCACCCATGTCACCTCACCAATCATATGCAGAAATCAATTCCTATGTTGTTGGTTGGGGACTATTTTTTGCCGCTTTATTTTCACTTGCCGTTGGCTATCTGTGCTTGAAAATAGGGCAAACGGTTGATGCCTTTGCACCCGTATCAGTCTTAGCAATGGGTATGGCTATCATGTTTAAACGAAAAAATGCTTTCCCTGAAACCGTGCATATCCAGGCGATTGCCAGTGCAGGAACAAACATTTTAGGCGGCACCATGTTTATTTTACCTGCACTTTTTATTCTTAATCTCCATGGTGTTTCCTTCGTTCAAATGATCATTCCCATCATCTTAGGCGGTATTTTAGGGGTATTTTTAGCAACAACGTTCCGCCGTTATTTTTGTGAAGAAATGGATGCCGCCTATCCTTTCCCGGCCGGTCGAGCAGCAGCAGAAGTGTTACAATGTAACGAAGGCTCTAAAGCACGCATCATGATCGGTAGCGGTCTGCTCGCAATGGGCTATGACTTTGTTTTAAACACCCTCGGCTGGTGGCGTGAAGTCTTATCTACCCAAACCTTTACGTGGGGACAATCCATTGCGGATAAATATAAACTCATGCTTAGTTTGGATAGCGATGCGGCTTTACTCGGGATCGGCTATTTTACTGGTATCCGTTATGCCGCAATCATTGCAGCCGGTTCATTTTTCTCCTGGTTCGTCTGCTTACCAGTAATCTATTACTTAGGCGGTGACCACCTCATGACCGTAGACGGACAAGCTATGTTATTGTCACAAGCGCCGATGCGTGAAGTCTTCAATCAGTATGTCCGCCATATCGGTATCGGCATGCTTGCCATGGCAGGTATTATCGGACTTATCTCCATGTCTGGTGTCGTTGCACGAGTTATAAAACGAGCTTTCGTTGATATCTTTTCCGGTAATGCCACTGGCTCAACCGGCTTATTGCGGACACAACGGGATTTGCCAATGAGCCAAATCGCTATCGGCACTTTGCTCATGACCATCTTATTCGCGATTTTCTTCCACATTACTTGTGCGGACACCTTAGTTCAAACAATTTTGGCATTTATCATCATCCTCATCTTTGCGTTTATGCTATCCGTAGTAGGTATCAGCTCGATTGCCTTTACGGGGAATGAACCCGTATCAGGAATGACCATCTTTATGATTATCGTATCTGCCGTAATCATGAGTGCTGCTGGCATGCGTGGTGAAAGTGGTATCATTGCTATTTTAATGATGGCGGCATTTCTTTGCTCAACCCTTGCCGTTGCAGGTAACTTCATGTCTGAATTAAAAGTCGCCTATATTACTGGTGCTACACCGAAAAAAATGCAACAATGGCAACTAGTATCCATTATCTTAGCTGGTGTTGTTTCCGTTGGCGTTATCTTCCTCTTAAACAATGCATACGGCTTTACAGGTGAACACGCCTTAGCCGCACCGCAAGCCAATGCGATGGCTGCCATCGTTAAACCAATGATGGACGGTGGTATGGCTCCTTGGCCGTTATACATGGCTGGTGCGTTCCTCGCGTTTCTCATGTGGATGATTAAAGTTCCCCCGCTGGCTTTCGCCTTAGGTGCATATTTACCGATGGAAATCAACACGCCCGTATTAATTGGCGGTATTATTTCCTACCTCGTTTCTCATAGCAGCAAGAGCGATATTATCAATGAATTGAGACTCCATGAGGGCAATACCATTGCGTCCGGTTTCGTTGCAGGAGGGGCTATCGGTAGCTTGATCAGTGCTGTGTTACACATCGCTGGCATTCATTGGTTTATGGAAAACTGGGTAACAACACCAGGTGCAACCTACCTCGGTATCCTCACATACATTGGCATGGGCTGCTTTATCTACTTCATGTCAAAAAGAGCAAAATAATTGCTCTACAAGGAAAATAAAAAGAGTGCTTTATAAGCACTCTTTTTTTATGTCATCAACCATTTTACGATACACTTATTTTATCCTAATCAGCAAATTCTTTATTCGCCACCCATCATGCGTTTCATAACAGCTTGTAACTCTTCAGGACTCATATTATTCATCGCTTCAGCCATGCGTTCCATCGGACTAGCAGCCGCTTTCCCCTCTTTACCATGTGCTGCTCCCATTTCTGCCATTTTCTTCATCACTTCTACACCATGACCAGTATACATTTCCTTCATCTTCTTCATCGCTTCCACCATAGCGGATGCCTTTTCCGAATCTTGGGCTGCAACTTTTTCCATAGCAATAGCATTTTTTCCTGTCATGAGATATTGAATGCATTCTAACGTAGATTGCGTTAAATTAACTTGCCAAAATTGACCAGCATCAGTCAAATCATACCGAAAGCCATTAAATGAAATTAGACCGCGTTTTTCCCACAAAGAAAACAACCAATCTAACCCTTGTAACCGTTCATCAAAAGCAACAATCTTTTCTAAATGGATAAAACCCATTTCAAATTGCGATTGCACTTCTTCGACAATCGGTTCTAACGGGGACTGCTTCATTAATGCCATAAACGGTTTTTTCCCTTGTGCCACATAAGCTTCATACGGCTGAATAATCCGATGAAGCATCGTAGAATAGCCATCAATATGTCCGCCTGCGCCACTACCAAAAGGGAACATCGGTGCAGATGAACGAGCTAACGTATTATATAAACTCCGTTCTCGGTTTGTTGAGCTCCAGTGACAAATATTCAAACGTTTATATCCATGTTGTGCCAAATAATTTTTCCCAAATAAAAACATCTGCGACTGGTATTCCGTCGTTGCAGCGGCCGGCAATTTTCCCGAAACAATCGCTTTATTTAGATCACTGCCATCAAATACATTCAATTGATATAAATCGCAGCCATCTACTTTAGAGGCAATAAGCAGATCTAAATCTTCTTTCCACTTATCCATATCTTGTCCGGGCAATCCATAAATCAAGTCAATAACAATTGACGCTTGATTATATGACCGCAATTCCTCTAATCTTTTTAGTACTGTTTCTTGGTCATCTAAACGACCAACATTTTGTCGAATATCCGTATGAAATGATTGTACCCCCAAAGATACACGATTCACCCCATTGGCAAACCATACATCCATATTTTCTGGAATAACATCATGAATTCTACCTTCTAGCGTTAATTCATAGTCGTTAGCCAAGGGCAAACATTTCTGAATGGTTTGTAATAACCGTTCCATATTTTTTGTAGAAAGAGATGTCGGCGTACCGCCACCAATAAATAAGGCATGAATTAAACCATCACGCAAACGTGGATTTTTCGCTTCCATTTCAATTTCTTGAACTAACTTATCAATATACTGATCTTCCACCGATTGACTCGTGCCATTTTGGAAAAAGCCACAATATAAGCACTTCGTCTTACAAAAGGGAATATGAATATACGCCATTTGTGTTTCTTTTGTCTTCGGTGGTTTAGACATTAACTCCTGCCAAATTTGTTGTGACTCAGCCGGAGCTACCACAGTTCCATTTAAGCCGGCATGTACAACACGTTTACGAGGAAATGCGTTCGCCAACGGATTATCCGTTGGTGCACCAAATTGAAAAATCTGTTGTTCTTCTGTTAAACTATCAAATAATGTTTGTAAACTCATAATGTTCTCCTCTTATTATTGCACATGACTCCATACGCGAGTAGCAAATTTCGTTGCATGATCCAAATCTGTTTCATCCGGATGCTTTGCTGCCCGTGCATGTAGGGCATCGCGTTCTGCCGACTGACCATGGGGATGACCCTGCGGGAATTGTTTATACATCATCGCGATAATTTTAGGATCTACCGCTCCCTGACAAATAAACGAATCTTCAATAGTACAGCCTTCTGGTACTACGGAATTCGCATTTTTAATGCACATAGAACCATGTTCTGAATCTGGGTCTGCTCCCAACGTACCAAATAAAGCTACATGAGCATTCGTTAATTTACTAATACATTCTTTCGCTGCTGCATCGGGAAAACCGCGATCTACCCAATATCCGACAAATACACAGTCGTATTCATCTATATTAGCTGGTGCATCAGTTACAGACAAACAGAGTGTACCTGCCGGTAATCCTTTTGTAACCGCTTCCGCTACTTTTTTCGTATTTCCTGTACGAGTAGAATATAATACAATTGCTTTCATACCTATCACCTCATAAAAAAATATAAACACATATATGTTATATGTAGTAAAGAGACGATAATGCCTAACAAAGTTACATTATCGTCACTCCACTTACATCATAACCAACATCATATTCCTATTCATCATCGTCCTCTAATTCAAATCGCACTGTTGTCGTAACCGTAATCTTCTTTTTCGTTGCATTGGGGTACGGGCATGCTGCACGAGCCGCACGCACGGCGGCACTATCCAACATTGCTTGCCCTGAAGAAGCCACTACAGCCACACCAAGACAATTCCCATTTCCATCTAGTGTCGTTTGAATTGTAACGTTTCCTTGAATATGCCGTTTCACTGCCATCGGCGGATACTGTTTATGACTATCAATTCTAGCTCTAAAACCAGCTTTATCAAAAGGACTACTACCTGTTCCTGATGCATTACCATAGCCACTGCCTTGACCATCTCCACTACCTTTACCGTAGCCATGACCATCGCCAACACCCGAACCAGTTCCACGACCTGTTCCTGAACCGATACCGCCACCCGTTCCAGATCCACTACCACCAGAACCATGACCGGACGTAGTCGCCTTACCAACATTACCTGAACTAGCTACGGCCTTCGTCATTACCGCTTGTTTCGGTATTTCTTGTGGTATCGATTGATTTGCTTCTACTTGTGTTACTTTTTCTGCTACTTCTTTTTCGGATAATTTATCGGGGAATAGCTCATTGCTGTCACTTCCTCCTCCTCCTCCAGCATGACCACTCCCTTGACTCATATCACCATCATCCAAATCAACTACATACATTTGTTGTTTTTCTTGATGTAGCACTTGTCCCGCTACGCAGAATGCAGCAATCCCAAGAACTAAGATATGAACAGCAGCAGAGCAGGCATACGCCCTTTTCCAACTAAATCTCCGCATGATGTCCTCATCCCTTCTGTTCTGCCGCAATCGCCAATCGTTTTACACCACTTGACTTCAACATATCCATAACTGCAACTACTTGTCCATGTATGGTGTTTTTATCCGCCTGTAACACGACCGCTGCTTCCGGATTTTCTGCCATATGCTGTTTCATCATTACCGTTGCTTCTTGAATGCTAACGGGTTTATTATCCAATGTAATATGCCCTTGTGCGTCAACTGTAATAATGATGGGCATTTGTACAGGTGCTGAAGCATGCTGTGCTTGGGGCAATTGCACAGACAACGCTTTTTGTGCCACCGTCTGCAAACTGTTCATCATGAAAAACACTAAAAGGAAAAAGATGATATCAATCATAGGTATGATCATGAACATCGGTTTCCTCTTTGTTCTCAAGTTCGTAAACATTCGCTATACCTCCTATTTTGTTTTCCATGCATTAAAGACAATCGCACATAATTTTTCCGTATCCGTAATAATCGTATCTAATTGATGATCAAAATAGGTATATACACAAAATGATATAATCGCTACACACAAACCGGATGCGGTTGCAATCAACGCTTCGCCAATCCCACCTGTAATGGCTGTTGCACCAGCACCATTATCTAAAATACTAAACGTACCAATCATCCCTGTAACCGTACCTAACAATCCGAGTAAAGGAGAAATTGTTACAATAGCACTTAAATAATCTAAATATCTACGGAAGCCAACCGCTTCAACGGTTACTTGTTCTGCAAATCCATCTTTCATTGCAGTTTCACTTTCATCGTGCTGTAAGCCTCCGAGAATAATACGACTAATTGCGGTTTGAGATTCACTGCAGAGCTGTGCAATTTCCGACCATTTTTTTGCCTTTACCAACTCTTCAACCTGTGCAAAAAACTGCTTTGAATTTTTCCGATTTGCCCGATAATAAAAACTACGTTCAATCGCAATTGCTACTGTAAAAATCGATAACAATAGCATAGGGTACATAACAATACCACCACTTCTAAACAAATGCAAACAATACTGTAATCCTTCCATTCCGCACACTCCTTATAAAATAAATACTCTGCTGAAAAATCAACATATATGTCGATATCCACTACTCCCATTTTCGATAGCGATTATCATGTTTGTATCATATCAATCTATCCTTTTTTTGTCTACTCCATTACGACAAAAAATACTCCATTCCGACATTTTGTTATAAAAAAAGGAAATCCATGCATATGGTGCATAAATTTCCTTTTATGACTTTTCAGTTAAAATCTGTACCGTTGCTTGTGAACCTATATCGTTTCTTTCAAATCGCAATAATTTTACTTCTGTCGTATATAATCGTTCCGATAACATTTCCAAATACAATAACAGTTGAAAAAAATCACTTTCCACATCAATTTCACAAGTCGTGCCATCATCCGTTATATTCGTACGCAATATATTCATATGTAGGGATTGTGCTATTTCTTCTACTGTTTCAACCAGATGTTGCGGTGATGCGGGTGGAAAAACACCCATGCGTAAAGGCGTCTGATCTTGTACTTGTGCTTGCACATGCTTCCATGCCTGCAATTGGTCATAAAGATGATGGGTATAATATATGCATCCTCCGTGTATTACTATCATACCTCCAAGCAATGCATATAGCCACCATTTACCGCTCTTTTCCATCTCCATGGGCATCCTCCTTGTTCTCTAGTTGTATCCACATTTCAAATGGCTGCATCCCAGCGGTAGCCGAGTCGGCCTTTTTTACTAATACTGCACCTATACGCGGTTCCATTTGTAGCTTTTCTTGCCACCTATAAACCCCTTCCCGCTGTTCCGCTTCACCACCAATTAAGATTCGCTTATCTTCCCGTTGCCAAGACAAAAACCGTATGTCGTTGGGTTTCGTCATAGCCAATGAAATCAATAGGGAGATATCCGTCTCAAGATCCACATCCTGTTCCTGTTCATCCACAAATGCTTGCCACCGTGCTTGCCGCTCTTTTTCTTTTTGCCATGATATCTGTACCTTTTTTCCCTGTTGACTATATTGTTGCTGTATCGTGCGTATGCTAACCGTAGCATACATCATATAAGCCATACAGCTCCCCCAACAAAACAATGACAATGCACACCCTATGTACCACCATTGTTTTCTCGCTAACCGTTTTCGCTGTTGCTTGATATCCGTAGGCAATAAATTAAGCTGTACTCTCTGTTTCATTACTGTTTACCCCGTTAAAATCGCTGTTAGCAACGATAAATGCCACTGAAAACCACGTGCATACACCTCTAAAAACGGACTCATTTCCCATGCATCCTCTTTCTCATCTTGCCAAAGAAGAAAAGCTTCTTCTGACGATTTTTCCTGCGACTGTAAATAAATTTTTCCCTTTACGGGCAACTCATCAATGACATCATATCCATAGGGTATACCTTCTTTTACGTTGATACGATGAATGACCTTACCTTCCCCTACATACGCATTTCCCCTAATTGCGGGAAGCCAACGAGCAATATACATAGGAAGTGCCTCAATAGAGCGTACACGATTTTTATCACGTTGTAACATGTGATACACGATCCGTACAAGTGCTTCCGGATAAGCACTCCAAATCCAAGCATACATACCATTTTCTTTCATCTTCCCAACACGCGTCACATCATAGGCAAACTCCACATTGCCACAAGCCTCTTCGATTTCACATAAACATAACTCCAACGCTTGCGTACGCGTATACACGGGAAAAAATGATTCTTTCCACTGTAAAGACGGACCACTTAAGACAACTGAAAAATCACACTGTTCCCATTGATATATTTGTACCAGTGATGCCATTAACCGTTCCCATCCTTGTTCCGATTCATCCTCTTGGTAATGTCGCTTATATGTACTTCCTTCATAGGCAAAGGGATAACGATTAAAACGCCGATGCACCTCTACAATATATACGTTTTCCGTAGAAATCCAAATAATTATCTTATGTCGTTTCATTTTCTTCTCACCTTCGAACTACAGATATAATTACCGTGTGAAACGTACCGTCTTCATTTTTTCTAGTTTCTGTCTGTACCGTGCCAGCTTTACCAATACGATTTTTCGTGTCATAAAGCCGAATATGTATCTCCCCTTTAATAGGATAGCCATTAAAATGGGGATCTTGGTATGTATGCTCTCGATATATGAATTGTTCCGGATGTGCTTTTTTCCATTCTTGCACAGGTCTAGCTAAAAAATCTGTTTTATCTTCGCCAATAGCTTTCCCTTGTATTTCGGCGATACAATCAGAAAGCAACGAAAATACATCATATTCTAATTGCATGGAAATCTTTCTATACGGTACTTGCTTTAAATATTGCATCGCCAAATAAGTCGTCCCAGTCGATAAAAAGACCAATAAAAAACCTAACCATAATGCATACCATGTTAAAAAACCATTGCCCTTTACTCTAATGCCTTCCATTCCATCCTCCACGGTGTAATCACCCAACGGTACGGCCAATATATATGTGCTCGCTTATCCCTATAAATCACCTTGCCTTCCATGGCATTATTATAAGGGAAAAAATATCGACTTTCCTTCTCTTGTAACGTTAAATACACGGCCGATGAACTATTGGGTCCCTTATTGCCTGACATCATAGCAAATATCTCATCATTAAGTAACCACCGATAAATAATACCGCCACCACAATAAAGACGCCACGCGTTTTTACCATCAAACAAATTCACCATATCTCGCCCGATTGTAGGCTTAATACTATGATGCACTTCGGAATACAATGTATCTTCTACCGAAAAGCGTTGTCGTAGCATTTCTTCAAACATCTCCCCATATTGAACCGATTTAAGAATATGAAAGGCACATACTTGCATAGCTGCCGTTAAAAACAAGGCCATGACAAAAAACACAATCATTTCCATCAAGACAAAGCCGTTACATTTTTTGCGGCAACACCGCCGTATACCATAGACATGCTTTCTTTCCTTCTTCATCGGTCACCTCAACCTGCCTTTTTTTCTTATTCAGCCAACCATTTTCCCGTAGCACCACAAGAAAAACGCGATTATCTTGTTGTCGCTGAAAATGTTGCCCGTCTTGATACGGATGTCCACTACGCCATTCTTCCAAAATCGTTCTTGTCATTTCTAATAATTCCACTTGCCGCCTTGTTTCACGATAAATTTTAAGTGATGTAGATGTCGCCATAAGGGCAGGAACAGCCATACACACAAAAACAAACGCCGCGATGATCGCATCAGGTAAAAAAAAACCATTTTGTTTACTCAATTCTAATCCTTCCCGTCTGTGAAGAAATTACCACCTTTTTTTGTACTTTATTCTGTTCGTCTTGAAGTTCAAACGTTTCCGTTCCCCACACGCGTCCGCGCATAGTAAAAACCACTTTTTTACTATTACGCCAATAAATGTGTATTCCTTGCGGACACGGATAATACCCATTATAAGTAGGGAAACAATCTGACAACGTATACCCGTCCTTCTCAAAGGTAAACCGACTTTTTTGCCCCGGTGGTGACGACATATTATAATTACGGGATATTTGAAAATGCATTGCCAAAACGCGTGCATACAAACATGCATCATTTTCTGCCCGCTGTTTATGATACAACGGCATAACCAACGAAACAACCATGAGCAAAATAATCAATGCAAACATGCATTCTATGAGTAAAATATACCCATTTTTTATCCTATACCGATCCAACCCCCAATTGTATTTCCTAGGCATTTCGCAATCCACCATCCACTCCATAAAAAGGGTGCAAACGGAATCATACGTACTCCTTGCCGCCACCACAGCCATACCGACACGAGCAAGGCCAAAAAGAAGGCTACCCACACCATAACAAACCCTTCCCAAAAGGAGCAGCCCAAGGATAAAACGATAACTAGTTTAATATCCCCCGTTCCCAGACCTTGCGGATACGCATAATAAACCATACCAAAAAACACACTGATAAAAAGCACCGTTATAGGTGTATAAACAGCTAGATGCTCATACCACGCCACAAGCTGTAACAGTACTAGTACGACAATGGCTCCATCAGGAATCCAATAATACCTCAGATCGGTATAACAAATCCATGCCGTAATGCCTGCTACACCTAAAAACCAAAGCGGTTCCATCATATCCTACATGCTTTTAGGCGTTGCCGTTCCCGTCGAATATACTTTATTTGCATAAGTTCCTGACACAACACCATCCTTCCCGATCGTATATTCACTGCCATCGGGTAATTTCGGTTCGCCTTGTAAATATACCTTCCCCCCCTTATCGGGCTTAACTAATGCGGCTACATTCGCTGGATAAGTGCCATTTTCAATTTCATACAACGCGGCGGCATTGCTAATCGTATGAATATCGGCTTGCACTTTTGCTATTTTCGCCGTTTTTCCCGCTGATGAAAACTTCGGTACAGCAATCGTAGCCAAAGCCATGATAATACTCACTACAATCAACATTTCCAATAAGGTAAACCCATTTCTAACTCGTTTGTTTTCGTGCTTCGTTGTTAACCCAAAATACGTCATATTAATACCCCTTTCTACATCGTTACATGTGTCGTCATATCTAAAATCGGTATCACAAAACAAACAATAAGTCCTCCTATAAACACACCCATTCCTAATAAGGCAACAGGACCTAAGAAGCGTCTAATCCGTGTGATAAAAAGTTGTAATTGCCAATGATAATACGTTGCTATCCCTTGTAAGGCTTGTTCATATTCACCTGTATGTTCACCCATTTGCAACATCATGCGAACATAATCTAAGGCTAAGGGACTTTGTTCGACAGCTTTACTGAAGGATTCGCCTTTTTCTAATCTATGACATAACCAATATATGTGGCTACGGAAATAGCCTATCGGAACCGCTGCCACTGCCTCTCGCAATGCCTCTACTAGCGTAATCCCACTGTGCAATTGTAAAGATGTTAATTGACTGCACCGCTGCCAACAAAAAATCCACAACCAGTGGCGAATCCATTGTACCCGGCACACTGCTAACAATAACCGCTGCCGTCGATGTGCCGCTCGCAAATACACGCTAGCGAACACGCCAATCCCGACAAAGCCCAACAAGATCCATAGGATGTAGGCGTGCAAGAAATGAGCAATCCCTAGTATTCGTTGAGTCATCAATGGCAACGGCATTTCCAATTGGACACAGACATCTTCTACCATTGGCAATAGAAAAAATATAGCGATAAACATCGCCCCGATAGAACAAATGCAAAGAAAACCCGGATACCATAAGGCTTGTACCAATGCTTGCCGTTGTTTCAACATCGTTTGATAATGATCGCCTAACATACGGAAAATAGTTTCCAATTGCCCCGTCATTTCACCGGTTTTCACCATATGCTCTACCAACGAGGGAAAAATGGTACACGCTTTTATCGCCTGAGTCAACGATATGCCTTGCCGCAACCGCTGACCTACTTGATACAATCGCTGTCTTTGCCGCTTGTTACCGATATCCTTGCTTACCGTTTCCCATGCCTGGACAACAGAAATGCCCGAGTCCATTAATGCTGACAACTGCGAAAACATGATTTGTAAAGTTCCGGGCGAAAGAATGGCTATACGCCACAGTGAAAAAGAAATCACTTCCTGTACTTGCTGCACCTGCCAATGATATTGCTCACTCAGTTCATATACAGCCTCTTTATCAACTGCTTGTACACGACAAACCGATGCTCTCCCTGCAGAAGTCACAAAGTACACATCAAATTTTTTCATACCTCTCTCCAATAACGATTTAACGCTTGTTCCATGGTTTCCATCCCAAATGCACTCCCCGTCTGCATGATCGATGTCAAACGGAAAAATTGTCCACTCCGAATAACTGCGGCCACCGCTGAATTAGTCCATAATTGCTCGCGTAGAAGATGTAATTTATTCTCCTTTTCCATAAATTTTTGTGCTACCACTGCTTTCAGTACTACCGCTAATCGTTGCCGTATTTCTTCTTGTTCACTACCTTCAAACATCCCTACCGCACGATTAATCGCTAACATCACACTGGGTGAATGCATGGTCGCAAATACGGTAATACCTGTTTCAGCGGCCATAATAGCCGCTCGCATCGTTTCTCTATTGCGAATTTCACCAATAAACAGCACATCTGGATCTTGCCGCAACGACTGTACAATGCCCGTATCAAAATCGCTAACATGACTACCTATTTCTCGTTGTGTTATCAGTGCTTTCTTTCCCTTAAGTATATATTCAATGGGATCTTCCAACGTAATAATATGATAAGGCTTGTTTGACATAATCCCCTGTAATACCCGACATACCGTAGTAGTTTTACCACTTCTAGTAGGTCCACATATCAATACCAAACCTGCCCCTACACAACTTAAGTGAGCAAGCGTTATAGGCTGTTCATCCTCAGGCAATGTCTCTAGCGGATACAACAAGCGAATAACACCATACATCCCGTTTTCAGTCATACAAACTTGACACCGACAGCGTACCTGTTGCCACGAAAAAGACCAGCCATCCCTATGATTTACCATCCATTGTTGTAACCATTTTTCTTGTATCGGTGTATCATTCATTTTTTGCAAACTTAAACGAACTCGCATATAAGGAACCTGCCCACTTTGCAAATGTATATCCGAAGCACCTTCAACAATGGCGGTTGCGATTAACTCTTCTATATCCATAACTCACCTCACGATTATCATATACGCGTTGAATTTCCTGCCAATCTGTATATCCCTTCTGAATATGATATAATAACACCTCTTTCATCAACACAGCCCCATCGGTAATAGCCGCAGCTTCCATCTCATCCATACCGTCACCTTGACGAATACACTTGCGGAGTTGTTGCTTCACTGGCATGATTTCACACAAACAAATTCGACCCTCATAGCCTGTTGAAAAGCAGGCGGTGCACGTTTTTCGCAACTCTTCTTTACCACGACAATGTCGGCATATCCGTCTTGCTAATCGCTGTGACGTTATCCCCGACAAAGCATCGGCAACCAAATAAGGTTCGACACCCATATCAATTAATCGCTCTGGCACCTCCGCTGCCGATGCCGTATGCACCGTAGATAATACCAAATGCCCCGTAAGTGCAGCTCGCACCGCAATATTTGCCGTCTCGCCATCTCGAATTTCCCCAATCACTAAAATATCCGGATCTTGCCGCAGTAACGCCCGTAAACCATTTTGAAATACCAATCCCCCTTTTTCATGAATTTGACTTTGACAAATCCCATTCACCTTATATTCAACAGGATCTTCTAAGGTAGCAATACTCACTTCCGTCTTATGTAACTCTCGTAATACCGCATACAACGTCGACGTTTTTCCACTTCCCGTGGGACCACTAAAAAGGAATAACCCCCGATGTTGAGATACAATCTGACGAATACTTTGGCAAACAGATGGCGTTATTCCCAATGTTTCCAATTTTAATTCTACATGTGTTGTATCTAACAACCGCAGTACCGTCTTTTCACCTCGCACTGTAGGCATCGTACTAACACGCAAATCCACTGTTTTTTCGTGACTATCCCACACGATCCGTCCATCTTGGGGCCGTCGTTTATCCGCTATGTCCATACGAGCTAGCACTTTAATCCGTGCCGTCACCATGTCCGCTTTCGCTAACGGAATTGATGCAGCCGTCAACAGAACGCCATCACGCCGAAACCGCACCCGTACAGCTTCATCTAACGGCTCAATATGAATATCACTGGCATGTACTTCTATCGCTTGTTGTAAAAGCATCTCTACAATACGTGTTGCTGAGGCTTGCCCAATTCCTGCTAATGACGAAAACATATAGCCACCTCCTAAAAAAAGCATACCATAAAGACTACTATTTTCCCCATTCTTTATATAACTTTCATTATTAATATATATATTTATTTCTTATTAAAAAATTAAAAATATTTGACAGTATAATCACTGTATTATATACTAAATAAATAATCTTATTTATGGGCAGTTAGCTCAGTTGGTTAGAGTATCTCGTTGACATCGAGGGGGTCGATGGTTCGAATCCATTACTGCCCACCACACAAAAAAAAGAGCATTGTCACTGACAATGCTCTTTTTGCCCTATTTACACAACACCGGGAAAATTCCGTACAAATTGAATACGTATATCTGGAAACATTTCTACATATTGAATCGTAAAATCCTCTCCATACTCAACAAACTGCCATTCTCCAATTTCCTGCGGAAAGATCCGTACACGCTGTACGCGCAAATCTGGAAAAGATCCCACTACTTTTACCCGTAAATCTCCATGATAAGGAACTACTTTTACCTTTCCTACCAAATGAATGCCCTTACAATACCCATCAGGCGAAACATTTATACTTGCCATACTTACAAAGGGAATGCAACACAATAGGAAAAAAATAATAAACCTACCTTTTTTATCACATAATCCACCTCTTTTCATTCCTTATTTTCAGTATACCCAAAAACTATACGTATAGCAAGAAAGAGCGAAACCAAAATGGTTTCGCTCTTTTTTATTCATCCATATCTTCCCATTCTTCCCACTCATCTGTTTCTTTTTCTTCTACTACTTTATGAGCAACATGAGATCCACGTACGCCATTCGTACGATTTTTCCATACCACCCACAAAGATGTATCCACACAAATAGACGAATAGGCACCACTAATAAAGCCGATTAACATAACCAGTGAAAAATTCTTTGTCGACTCTCCACCAAAGAAATGTAAGGCTCCACACGCAAATAATACCGTTGCCAACGTATAAAAACTACGATGAATACTTTGTGCAATGCTATCGTGTGCTAATTTTTCATATGAATCCGTACGACGATGCGTTCGTGTATTTTCGCGAACCCGGTCAAAAATAACAACCGCTTCGTTCATAGAATATCCAATAACCGTTAAAATAGCGGCCAAAAAGGATGCATCTATTTCTAAATGAAAGAACGAAAACACACCTAAAACCATAATCAAATCATGTAATATTGACACAATAGCGGAAATAGCTATTTTATATTCAAAACGAAAAGAAATATAAAGGGCTAAGGCAATAAACGCAACAGCTAAATTTAAGATAGCATTTTTAGTAACCTCTGAACCAATAACAGCCCCTACCGATTCCGTTCGTTTTACTTCAGCTCCACCTAATTTTACATTTAATTCTTGTGCAACCGCTTTACTTTCATCAGTCGTCAAATTACGCATCCTCAACATAACTTCTTTAGATGAACTTTGATCTGTAACACCCGACAACTGGATAACTGTATTCCCCAAATGCAAGGAAGACCGATCTACTACATCCCGTACTTGCGCTACCGTAACGGCTTGTTTAAATTTCATATCTAAAATGGTACCGCCCGTATAATCAATACCAAAATTAAAACCATGCACAAAAATCGAAATAAGACTTAAAATGACCAGAATAGCAGATAGGGAGAACCACCATTTTCTATGTTTGACTATTTCAAAACTCATTTTTGTTCCCCCTTTTTTAAGTGCGCTGGTATCGGTCTATTTAATCCATACCACCGTGGATTTAAAACAAGACCAGTATTAATAAACCATGTTAATAATGAGCGGCTAACCACAATTGCTGTAAACATACTAACAATCAAGCCAAGTGCTAAGTTCACGGCAAAGCCTTTAACCGTTCCTGAACCCATTAACATTAATACGATAGCAGCAATCATAACGGAAACATTAGCATCTAAAATCGTACTAAAAGCACGCTTAAAGCCCGTTTCCATAGAAGAACGCAAGCTTTTACCGACTAATACTTCTTCCTTAAACCGTTCAAAAATCAAAATATTCGCATCCACGGCAAAGCCCATCGACAAGATAATACCTGCAATGCCTGGCAAGGTCAACGTTGCTTCCAAATATTTCAACACGCCTAATAAAATTACCACGTACACGAGCAATGCTAAATTAGCAACAATGCCAGCAATACGATAAATAATAATCAGGAAAAGCATAATTAATAAAATCCCGATGGCAAAGGCACGTTCACTCTTTATCTTTGAATCTTGCCCTAGACTAGGCCCAATCGTACGCACTTCCATCACTTTCAATTTTACTGGCAAGGCACCCGAACGAAGTAAAATAGCTAAACGTTTTGCTTCTTCCAGCGTATTACTACCAGTAATAACCGCTTTGCCCCCCGTAATTGCTTCATTAACAACGGGATTGGTAAGCACTTTACCATCAAGTAAGATCGCAATACGATGTCCTACATTAGCCGCAGTTAAATCGGCAAATTTTTTCGCACCTTGATCGGTAAATTCGATAGCGACTACATTCTTATGACCATTATCAATTTGTTCTTTCGCCGTTTTTAAATCCTTACCCGTAAGCTGAGTTGTACCGCTTTCGTCTTTAAATTCCATAACGGCAGTTTTCCCAATCGTCTCAATGGCTTTTTCTGGATTCTTTTCACCCGGCAATTCGACAATAATACGCTTTGCCCCTTCTTGTTGTACTAATGGCTCGGTTAATCCCATTTCATTAATACGACGTTCAACAATAGAAACCGCTCGTTTGACTGAATCATCTGTAACAGGAGCCCCTGGTGTATCTTCCGCTTCCAACACAATATGTGTACCACCTTGTAAATCCAGCCCTTGCTTAATAGAATCAGGAAATGGCTTAACTACACCAAATGGTAATACCAAACCTTGTCGCATAGACGGAATGGGTGAAAATACCAACGTAAAAAAGGCACACAATATAATCACAACTGCTATTAAGCATTTAATAATATTACGAATTCGCAATAGTGTCCCCCCCTCTGGGTTATATAGTTATCTTTAAAAATCGTGTAGGTGTAAGTATAGCACTTACACCTCTATCCCATGGTTCAATAGGTACCTGTGCCACCACTTGACAATCCCAAGCAACACCAATACATAATGCCTGTCCTGACCGTGCCAAAAAACGATCATAATAACCGCCACCATGCCCTAACCGATGCCCTTTTACATCAAATGCCAAGGCTGGTACCATAATGAGATCTAACGCTTCGGTCGCTAGAGGCGGTCTTTTGTCTGACACCGTTCGAATCCCATACATACCTATACGGGTTTCCTCTAACGAATACAGTCGAACCGCTTCCATACTACCTGCCGCTTGACAACGCGGTACATAAACCTCTTTCTGATTTGCTAATGCATGTACAAGTACGGTATCTATGCATACCTCTTGCTTCGTTGCCAAAAAGAACAGTATCCGCCGTGCCTTTTGATAAGCTGACAAACAGCACAAACGCCGACAAATCAGCTGACTATCGGCGCTCATCTTTTCACATGCTATCTTGGCTATCTGTTCTTTTATATCCATTCTTAACCGTGCTTTACTGTACTGCATCGTCTGTACCAAATACTTGACTAATTGCATTGCGAGAAACGGATATTATCACTTGATCGGCAATACGAAGTTCTAAAACATCTTTCTGAATACCTGTAATCGTTCCGTAAATACCTCCAGCTGTCATTATCTTGGTACCGACTTTAAGACTATTCATCATTTCTTGACGACGACGCTGTTGCTTTTTCTGCGGACGCCACAACAAGAAATAAAAAATAACAATCATAATAATAATTGGCCAAAATTGTTGTAACTGACTAAGCATCTCCATACGATTCACCTCCTACGTATAAAATTCGAACGTAAATAATACTAGATAATGAATGGATACGCTGTACATATACTCACCGCAGTGCATCAACTCATACGGAGAAACGTTTGAATAGCTACCATCTTACCCATTATACACTACTATCATACACTGTTTTACTATCTAAAATCAATAAATAGAATCATACATCTTGATATTGCTTCCAAAAATCGCGACGAAACTCACGAAAAGTCCCATTAATAATCGATTGACGCGTATCTTGCATAAAATGCAGTAAAAAATGCAAATTATGAATGCTCACTAAACGATAGGCTAATAATTCTTCTGCCTTAAATAAATGTCGAATATAAGCTCTTGTATAATGTTGACAAGTATAACAAGAACAGCCATCTTCAATAGGACGAAAATCTTCAGCATACGCGGCATTGCGAACGGTTAACCGCCCTTGATGCGTCATAGCCATCCCATTCCGAGCTACCCTTGTAGGATATACGCAATCAAACATATCTACTCCCCGTGCCACTCCTTCAAGCAAACAATCAGCTGTGCCAACACCCATTAAATAACGAGCTTTATGCCTAGGTAAACACGGCGTCGTATAATCTAACACTTCATACATGAGTGCCTTTTCTTCACCTACACTCAAGCCGCCAATACCATACCCATCAAAAGGAAGATCCACTAATTCTTGACAACTCTGCTGGCGTAAATCTTTGTACATACCGCCTTGAACGATACCAAACAATCCTTGCGTATCGCTACGATGATGTTCAACACACCGTTTTGCCCATCTGGTCGTTCTCGCCGTTGATTGCTTCGTATACTCATAATCCGAAGGATACGGAATGCACTCATCGAAGGCCATGGCAATATCAGAATTTAAATCCATTTGTATATCCATCGACACTTCTGGTGACAAAAATTTTGACGAACCATCTAAATGAGAACGAAATGTTACGCCTTCTTCCGTAATCTTCCGCATTTGTCCTAAGCTAAATACTTGAAAGCCACCGCTATCCGTCAATATCGGTTGTCGCCAATGCATAAATGCATGCAACCCCCCAGCTTTTTTAATTAAATCCGCTCCCGGTCGCAAAAACAGATGATACGTATTACTTAAAATAACTTGTGCTCCCATGTCATATAATTCTTCGGGCGTCAATGTTTTAACCGTTGCTTGTGTGCCAACAGGCATAAACATCGGTGTTTTAAACGTACCATGGGGCGTATGCAATAATCCGGCTCTGGCCCCATCACATTCCGCTTGTAATTCATACGTAATAACCAAAGTCGTCCCTCCTTATCGAATAAACATGGCATCGCCAAAGCTAAAAAAACGGTACCGTTCTGCCACAGCAATGGCATAGGCATGTAATATTTTTTCACGTGTCGAAAGTGCACTAATAAGCATTAATAATGTCGATTCAGGTAAATGAAAATTCGTTACCAAGGCATCGGCAATTCGATAGGTATAACCAGGATAAATAAAAATATCCGTCCATGCACTACCCGCTTGAACTACGCCACTTTTTCCCGCACTTTCTAATGTTCTAATCGAAGTCGTTCCCACGGCAATAACTCGCCGCCCCTCTTTTTTAGCCATATTAATACAAGCGGCTGCCTCTGGCGTAACACTATAAAATTCACTATGCATACGATGATTTTCAATCGTTTCTTCTGATACGGGGCGAAATGTCCCTAACCCTACATGCAAAGTAACAAAAACCGTTTTAACGCCTTTATCTCGAATTTTTTGCAATAACGTTTCCGTAAAATGCAAACCTGCCGTTGGCGCCGCCGCACTGCCTCGCTCACGGGCATATACGGTTTGATAATCCTCTGGATCATCTGGTTTTTCATGAATATAAGGAGGTAACGGCATTTCTCCTACAGCATCTAGTACCTCATCAAATACCCCATCATAAATAAAACGCACAATACGACCACCAAAATCAGTTCGTTCTTCTACGACACCTCGCAACGCCGATGAAAATACAATTTCCATTCCCGGCAAGGCCTTTTTACCAGGTTTTACCAACACTTCCCAGCGATCATCACCGAGCGGCGTTAACAAAAGTACTTCCACCTTACCACCCGTTTCCTTTTTCTTCCCATGTAACCGGGCTGGAATAACACGTGAATCATTAAATACTAACACATCTCCTTGTTTCAATTCATCCACTAAATCATAAAAATGACGATGCCCTACCTCACCCGTTTCTTTATCATATATCATTAAACGAGCATGATCTCGTGGTTCCACTGGATGTTGTGCAATTAATTCTTCTGGTAATTCATAATTAAAGTCGACTAATTTCAAAATAATACCTCTTTCTAATACAGTTGTTCAAGACTAGTTCCTGTATAATAATGTGCTAAAATAGTACGATAATAATTTTTTACTCCACGGTGGGACAAGGCCATATGATATGCCCCATATTGACTCATCCCTAAGCCATGGCCCCAACCAAAACCATAAATCACAAAAGGTATCCCCTTATCAACCGTAAAAAACGCTTCCCGTTGTACACTATTCGTTTCCGGATCGGGTAAACTACTTTGTCCATCATACACATCAAAAACAGCACTTTTCAACGAAAATAACGATTGAAACACATTTCCTGATAAGGTTACCTTGCCATCGGTTCCATAAATAGTAAGCGAACGTACCCGCCCTGATATGCCGCGATCACCAACACTCATCGGTCGTTTTTGTAACGGCGAAAGCAAAATCCCCGTCACTTCTCCTACGGTTCGTCCTGACGCTTGCAAGACATTTGCCATTTGCTCCGGTGTCACCTTAACATGCCATCGATATTCAGGCATCGTGCGACTAAAATCAGGCACCCCACGCAAATAACCATATGCTCTGCCCCAAACATTTTCACTATTTTCCGTCCATCCGCCAGCGGTCGAACAAAAAATGGCATCAATTAATTTGCCCTTATAAAAAAGCACTTCACCATTCGTTTCATCGACTGCACGAATAACGCTATGTGCTTCGCCATTCATACCACCATACATCTGACTACGCGTATCATCAGTAACATCAAAACCGCGCTGACGATAATAATTTTTATGTGTAATAGCATACGTACGAGCCGCCACAGCCTGTGCTTTGAGGGCCTCTAAATTCCATGACGGAGACATTTCTTTGCCAACGACACCATACAAATAATATTCAACTGGTACCACATTAACTACGGTTAATCCATCTCTTCCAGGTGTTTTTAAACACTCCATGGATCCGCGATAGGTATACCCATCAGTCAACCGTATAGTGCCTTGGTAAGTACGTGCATGAAACGTAACTGGTGCTATTACCTTATCCCCATCCACATACATATCTTTTCCACGATTGGAAATACGTACAACTACATTATTATCCACGCTTTTCAAAAAAGATGTTCCTGTATATATATTCATGCCACCCGTAGAAACCATTGCAACAGACGGTCGACCTTCTCGAATTCCCACACGAATTAACACGCCCGGTCCCGAAGCATCGCTACCCAGATTCCCCAGACAAAAACAACATGCAAGTAGCATCGCGATGAGTTTCATATAACCTCCTCTCATTGCTTACGCAACGATATTAAATACGTTCCCTTTCTATTGGTATCGATAATCCTAAATGAAGATATGCCGCATCCGTAACAACTCTTCCTCGAGATGTACGTTGTAAAAATCCTTTTTGCATTAAAAATGGTTCGTATACATCTTCAACCGCATCAACGGACTCACTAATCGCAGCAGCAATCGTATCCAAGCCAACAGGGCCACCAGAAAATTTTTCTATAATCGTTTCTAATACGCGCCTATCCGTACGATCTAAGCCCTCATTATCCACATCTAATCGTTGCAATGCCTTATCCGCTAAGGTGGCAGTAATACAATCCTTACCGTCCACTTGGGCAAAATCACGTACGCGTTTTAACAAGCGATTAGCAATACGCGGTGTTCCCCTTGAGCGACGAGCAATTTCAAAGGCACCTTGCTCTTCAATATCAATATGTAAAATATCAGCCGTACGCTGAATAATAACTACCAATTCTTCAGGGCGATAAAACTCAAGCCGACAAATAACACCAAAACGATCTCGCAATGGCGGTGCCAACCGTCCTACTTGCGTTGTTGCCCCAACTAACGTAAAAGGCGGTAAATCAATCCGCACCGATCGGGCACTAGGACCTTTACCGATAACAATATCTAATGCATAGTCCTCCATCGCTGCATACAACACTTCTTCCACGCTATGGGACAAGCGATGTATTTCATCAATAAAAAGAACATCTCGTTCTTGTAAGTTCGTTAATAATGCCGCTAAATCACCCGGTCTTTCAATCGCGGGGCCTGATGTAATCCGCAAACTAACATTCAATTCATTAGCGATAATACCTGCCAAAGTTGTTTTCCCTAACCCAGGCGGTCCATATAACAACACATGATCCAACGCTTCATTACGTAGTTTAGCTGCCTCGATAAAAACCGATAAATTTTGCTTTGCTGCCATCTGCCCAATATATTCTTTAAGATAATGAGGACGCAAACTATATTGCCAAGAATCTCCAGGAAGATTATGTGTTTCTACAATACGTGCTTCTTCCATCATGTATTACCTCCACCTAACTGTTGTAATGCTCGTCGTATCTGTTCTGGTAAAGATAGGTCTAACGAAGTCACACGAGCCGCTGCCTTTTGTGCTTCGCCCTCACTATATCCGAGGCTCACCAACGCCATAACCACTTCGTCGTTGGGTACAGATCGGATTGCCTCAACGTCATCAGTTGTATGTGCATCTGCCTTACCTACCTTATCTTGCAATTCTAATAAAATTCGCTCTCCTGTTTTTTTGCCAATCCCTGGAAGTTTCACCAATGTTTGCAACTGTTTTTGTTGCACAGCTAATCGAAATCCCTCTGGCGTAACGGCACTTAAAATACCGAGTGCTACTTTTGGTCCCACTCCATTTACACTTATTAACAACATGAACAATTCATACTCATCGGTGGTAGCAAATCCATATAAAAGAATCGCATCTTCACGAACAGCCATATATGTAAACAACTGTATTTCCTTACCTACGGTTATTTCTTGTATCGTCGATGCGGGTATATATACCCGATATCCCACGCCCTGTACATCAACAAAACAAGCCTCCTCAAAAAGATGTGTTACCACCCCTCGTACATACCCAATCATAATTGTACCGTCCTTTTCAAGCGCTGAGAATAGCTATAATAAATAGAATAAATAGCCATAGCCAAAGCATCTGCCGCATCATCGGGTTTTATTTTTTCCGTTATCCCCAATAACCGCCTTGTCATATCAATTACCTGTTCTTTCGTTGCTCTTCCATAGCCAGTAACACCTTGTTTAACTTGTAAAGGCGTAAATTCCAATATAGGAATATGTGCTTGTTCTGCTGTAACTAAAATAATACCCCTTGCCTGTCCTACCGTAATAGCGGTTGTAACATTACGATTAAAAAATAACTGTTCTACCCCAACAACATCTGGTTTATACGTTGTATATAACGACTGTAAGCCCTCAAATAATTGGACTAACCGCTGTGAATCCGTGTATTTCGGTGACGTTTGGATCGTCCCATACATTACTGGCCGTAGACGACTTCCCTCTGCATCTACCACACCAAACCCACAAATAGCCGTTCCCGGATCAATTCCTAATGCACGCATATGCCTATCCTCTCTCTAAAAATATAACTGTACCGTTCATTATACCATAAAACAACTACTTTGGGGCTAGTCTCCTCTATTTTGGGCAATAAAAAAAGAGCATGCATAGCACACTCTTTTTGTCTTATTCTGCCGTTGTATTATTTACAATCTGCTTTCCCTTATAAAAACCACACGTTGGGCAAATATGATGTGGCATTACAGGTTCATGACACTGTGGGCATTCTACATATCCCGGAGCCGTTAATTTCCAATTAGCACGACGCATTTTTTGCCGTGTCTGGGACAAACGATTTTTTGGTACTGCCATTTTCTGCACCTCCTTACATCTTGGTACGTACGTTGCTTTATATTTTTAATGTTTCCAAGATAGCTAATCTCGGATCGATACTGTCGGTAGGACAACTACAGTGTTCTTCGTTCAAGTTTGCACCACACGTTGGACAAAGTCCTGCACATGTTTCTTGACATAATACTCGCATAGGCTCACTTAAAATCAATATTTCTCTAATCGTCTCCGTCAAATCAATGTATTCCCCATTGTACGGCAATACGTTCTCAGGAAGCTCCACTTCCGCACCATAGACTTCAGACAGTGCTGCATTTCGATCTACCGTGACATCCGTTAAGCAACGGCTACACGTATACACACCCTGTGTATGTATAATGCCATTTATCACAATGTGATTGCCATCAAACCAATATAAGCCTTCCACCACAATAAGCGATTGACCCCAAGGATAGATCGACACATCATTCAGATCCGCAGCATTTTGTTCAAACCGAAAAGGAATTTTATCTCCCTTTGCGTTATACACATCTTCGACTTGTAGTTTCATATTTCTACCTCGACTATATCATTATATATATCCACCTATTCTTTGTCAATCTTTTTCTACACAACTATCCCCGACGACCAAAGCATACCCCTTTACGGTAACTCCCGTTGCTGCGAAAAACCAATAAATTCCCGCAACAACGAATTAAACGGAACCACTTCTGACGAAAGTGCCTTAAAAGGTTTTAAAAACATCAACAAACGTTGTGCTTCTGCATAATGCACACTATCTTTCGCAATCGATTGTAATAACGGTATGGCATATGTCTTAAGCACAGATAATTCATATGGTAGTGCCGTATTGAAAATAATATCCGCATCTTCTTGATAAGGATAAATATTCATTTCTTCCCCGCGCCGCACATCTGCCCATACATCCATCGTGGCTGTCGCATCACGATCACGAAACTGTTGATCTCGTACCATCCGGCGAATAATCCGTGTATCCGACGTAGATATACGATTATGATCATTAATCCGGATTTGCGTCAATACCCCCAATGATATTTTCACTTTCTCATACCGAGGCAACATATAGGTCAACGTATCATTCAATGCATGTAACCCTTCTACGAGTAGCGGTTGTTCTTCTTCCAACCGAACGGGTGTCTTTTCAAAATACCGTTTTCCCGTAACAAAATCAAACCGCGAAAGATATACCTCTTTTCCCTGTTGTAACTCATCTATTTGTTGATTAAACAACGGAATATCAATGGCTCGCACCGATTCAAAATCATACGATCCATCTGGATTTTTCGGTGTATCTTCACGATTATAAAAATAATCATCTAATGAAATCTGCACAGGGCGTAATCCTACTACCCGCAACTGTGTCGTTAAGCGTTTACAAAAAGTCGTCTTACCTGCCGAAGAAGGTCCTGAAATAAGCACAACTTTAATTTTAGGACGTTGATTAACCACATAATCAGCAATTTCAGCTAACTTTTTTTCTTGCAAAGCTTCGGCCATATCGACAATATCTTGAATGCTACCATTATCAATATATTGATTTAAATCGGAAACATATTCACAGCGTACAATACGTCCCCAACTTTCCGCATCTAAAAACAACCGTGCCATTTTAGGAATTTCTTTATAGGGAGGTAGCCTATTCGGATCTTGTGGTGTCGGTACTTCCAAAATAATTCCTGGTGCATATGAACGTAAATTAAAACAATTCACATATCCCATACTTGGTAGCAACGGGCCCATGTAATAATCAAAAATACGACCACATTGATACGCCATAATTTGCTGTACATCTAAATGTTGTAGCAGCTCAGCTTCTCGTATCATATGCCTATTTCTGCACATTTCCATCGCCGTTTCTATCTGTGTCTGTACAGGTGTAATCTTTTCATCCTGTGCAACCATTTCAGACATCCGCTTTTTAATCAATTCTACATCCCGAACCGTAACGGTATGACCGATACTTAGCTCACAATACAAGGCTTTACCCAACGCATGTTTAACGAAGACCTTCCCACCCGGATATAAATCATCAACACTTCTGACTAACAACATAATAGCCGTACGCTGCAAACAACTATTTCCCTCAATCGTACCCAAGGAAAACCACGTCACATCACCGCTCTTCTTAACTATCGTATTAAGTCCCACAAATTTCCCATCATACAAGGCCGCGGCAATACGGGGTGATACATCTTTATAATACGCCTGGACGACTTCCTCTAAAGTCATTTTTTCTGATAAAACATATTTCTTTTGTTGTATCACATCATTTATTTCAATCATCCTACTCACTCCCTTCCCCTATAACAGATGAGATGCCTACGCGATAAGCCGCTTATTTAGTACCAAAGATACGGTCCCCTGCATCACCTAACCCAGGTACAATATATCCTTCTTCATTTAACGAATCATCTAAAGCACCTACATAAATACGCACATCAGGATGATCCTTATTTACCTTCTTTACTCCTGTTGGTGCTGCCACCAAGCACATTAATTTAATACTCTGAATACCTTTTTCCTTTAATAACGTTATTGCTTCTGACGCACTACCACCCGTTGCTAACATAGGATCAACAATAATAAAATCACGATCCGCTACATCTGGTAACTTGCAATAATATTCGACAGGCTTTAACGTTTTCGGATCTCTATACAACCCAATATGTCCCACCTTAGCCAAAGGAATTAAATTTAACATCCCCTGAACCATACCTAACCCAGCACGTAAGACAGGCACAATTCCTAATTTTTTACCGCTAATTTGTTTGCCCTTCATCTTACAAATAGGCGTTTCAATATCAACTTCTTCTAAAGGCAAATCACGCGTAATTTCATACCCCATAAGCATCGTAATTTCTTCTAATAACTGCCGAAAATCCATCGATCCCGTTTCCTTTTTCCGCATCAATGTGATCTTATGTTGAATTAACGGATGATCTATGACCTGCACTTGCATATCTCCTGCGTTTTTCATATTACCGTTTCTCCCTTCATACTACTGTTCTAACTTCCCAATTTTTGCTACACGTTCAACATGACGCCCTCCATCAAAGGGTGTGTGTAAAAAGATACGAATTACTTCTTTTGCGACACCTGCACCAATAATTCGTTCACCCATGGTCACAATATTGGCATCATTATGACGACGACCGTATTCAGCGGAAAACAAGTCATTACATACGGCTGCACGAATACCTTTTACTTTGTTAGCAGCAATACCAATACCAATTCCTGTACCACAAATTAAGATACCACGATCAAACGTACCCTCAGCGACAGCTATCGCCACTTTTTCAGCAATATCGGGATAATCACACCGTTCGCCCGTAAGGGTACCATAATCTTCTACCCCTATCCCTTGCTCCTGCAAATACTGCTTAATCGTTTCTTTTAAATGAAACCCACCATGATCTGAACCAATCACTAATTTCATAAAAAGCACCGCCTCTCTTGTATTATAAAACCTTCTCTTTGTCCTGCAAAGACAATTACTTATACTTCTATCACATGACCTCCGGCTGCTTTTTTCATACGATTCATTACAGCCAATCCCAAACCTTTAGATATAACCCCTTCTGCCAAAATTACATCCACCCGTTCCGTATCAAAGGATAACAACCCTGTATACAACTGGTTCGCTAAAGCTATCACATCGCCATGCGTTCCCCATACATAGCAATGCTCAGCTGCTACGGCATCAGCCACTTCTTGACTAACTAGTAAACCTACGTTTTGTCCCTTAGCCAAGGCCTCTTGATACGCCTGCCTGATAGATGTGGTTACCATTTCCACTGTCCCCACAAATACAACCATCGGTGCATTCGGGGCGTAATGTCTATATTTCATCCCTGGTGCTTTAGGCGTTCCTATTCCTTGTACCAACGGTGCATCTAAAATAACCGCTTCGGCCACTTCCGCAAGCATAGTCGGCGTAACGCCACCGGGACGTAAAATCGTCACTTCCGCCGGTCCCGTACATTCAATAATAGTTGATTCTACCCCAATATGGCACATACCTCCATCAATAATCATATCAATACGACCATCCATATCATGTAACACTTCTGCTGCCGTCGTCGGACTCGGCCGGGTAGAACGATTGGCGCTAGGTCCTGCCACAGGAACCCCTGCTTCTTGTAAAAAAGCCTGACAAATTGCGTGATCAGGACAACGTAACGCCACCGTATCTAAACCACCCGTAGCCGCATCGGGAACACACGCTTTACGCGGTAGAACCAACGTCAACGGACCTGGCCAAAACCGTTCTATTAGTGCCTTTTCTAAGTGCGAGAAACGTGCTACAACAGCTGTTGCCCCAGCTAAATCAGGCACCGTCAAAATAAGCGGATTATCACTGGGACGACCTTTCGCTTCGTAAATGCGTTTACAGGCCCTCTCATCTAAACCATTGGCACCTAAACCATATACCGTTTCCGTTGGAAACGCTACTAAACCACCTTGCCGAATAATCTGTCCCGCCTTTTTCAACAGACCTCTATCCTGCTCTATATCTGCCATCGTAATTACACTTGTTTTCATACTTTCACTCTTTTCTAAAAACCATATGTCGCGAGATATCACTATAATCTTTAATAACCTCTATCAACACATATTCCTGCGACCATTCAAACAACTGCCGAACGGCCTTTTCTTGACCCTTGCCAATTTCGACTATGCACAACCCGGACGCGTTTAAATAAGCTGGCGTTTCTATAGCCAAACGCCGATAAAAATCCAATCCATCCGTCCCCCCAAACAACGCTCCTGCTGGATCATACTGTACTTCTGGCGAAAGATGTTTCATATCTTCCGCTGTCAAATAAGGCGGATTCGACACGATAATCGAAAACATCTGTGCTGGCATAGCCGTACACAAATCACGCTGTTGCCACGTCACCCGTTTGTCTACACCCAACTGAAGAGCATTCTTTTTAGCAACAGCCAACGCCGCAGATGATATATCGACACCCACTCCAGTTGCCTTGGGTAAATAATACAACAAGCTCAATAAAATAGCCCCACTCCCCGTTCCGATATCTAATATGTGCAAGGAGTCTTCCATCCCCATATGTGCTAGCACATACTCCACTAACAACTCCGTTTCAGGTCGTGGAATTAAGACATCTTGTGATACGAAAAAATCTAATCCCATAAACGCCTTTTTCCCCACAATATGGGCTACCGAATACCCCCCTGCACGTTGCTGAATATACTGCCGATACTGTGCTAATTCCTCGGCATTTAACGGTTCATCATAATGTGCATACAAATAAATTCTTTCTTTATGTAGCACATGTGCCAATAATATTTCCGCATCCAATCGAGGCGTTTCTTTGCCCTTTTGCTGAAAAAACTGCTGTGTCCACGTAAGGACAGCACCAATCGTCCAAATCTTATTCATTTGTTTCCGCCTGCATCAATTCAGCTCGTCTGGTTTCTGCTAACGCCTGAATAAATTCATCAATATCACCATTAAGCACGTTATCCAATTTATATAAAGTCAAATTTACCCGATGATCCGTAACCCGTCCTTGCGGATAATTATACGTACGAATACGTTCACTCCGATCACCTGTACCAACCTGACTACGCCGTGCTTCCGTCACTTCTTTATTCGCTGCTTGTTGGGCCTGATCCAACATCCGTGCTTTTAACACCCGTAAAGCCTTTGCCCGATTTTCCAATTGCGACCGTTCATCTTGACATTCGACAACAATCCCCGTTGGTATATGGGTCATACGCACAGCCGAACTAGTCTTATTGACATGCTGTCCACCCGCACCGCTGGCTCGAAAATAATCTATCCGAACATCTTTCATATCCAAATCAATTTCCACATCATCCGCTTCCGGAAGAACCGCCACCGTTGCTGTTGACGTATGAATACGTCCACCCGCTTCCGTAACAGGCACTCGTTGAACCCGATGGACACCCGATTCATATTTTAACTTACCATACACGCCACTACCTTCGACCGAAAAAATAACTTCCTTATAACCACCTAATTCCGGTTCGTTCGCACTAATCAAACTCGCTTTCCAACCAGACTGCTTTTCAATAAACTTCATATACATGCGAAACAAATCGCCCGCAAACAAAGCCGCTTCATCACCGCCAGCACCGCCACGAATTTCCATAATCACATTTTTATCATCATACGGATCTTTAGGTAACATTAAAATATGAAGTTTTTCCTCCAAAGCCGCTTGTTTCTTTTCTAACGTACTAATTTCTTCTTTTGCAATACAAAGTAGCTCCTCATCACTATCAGGATCATCCAAAATTTCTTGATCCCCCTTTACGGCATTCCTTACTTCTTTATACGCACGAAAGGTATCGACAATATCAACTAAAGAAGCGTGTTCTTTCGTCAACTTCTGCCATTCCACTTGATTTGCTATCACCGCAGGATCACTAATCCGTTGTTCCAAATCCATAAATTTATTTTCAACTGCCTGCACCTTATCCAAAAACACGTTGTTCTCTCCTTTTCTCTTTATTTATAGCAACCTACTCTGACGGTCTTACAGCTTGCAACGCCGCAATAGCCACTTCAATCTGATCAGGGTGAGGCTCGCGTGTCGTTTCATGTTGTAACCATAATCCCGGTTTAGTAAGTATTTTTACCCATCCCTGCGAAGTATCAATAGCATACCGAATAATTTCATAACTAATACCTGCAACAAGCGGCATCAACAAAATCCTAGACAATACACGTATAACCAAATTAGGCCAACCCAAAAAAGCAAACACAAAAATAGAAATAATCATGACAATAAGTAAAAAACTCGTGCCACAACGGGGATGCAACCGACTATGCTTTTGCACATTTTCCACGGTCAGTGCTTCCCCTGCTTCATACGTCCAAATCGTCTTATGTTCCGCACCATGATATTCAAAAACACGTTGCATGCCAGCCGTATATGAAATACCCCTAATATATATTAAAAAAACAACTAAACGCAAAAAACCTTCTACTATATTCAACGCCACGGGACTCGTACCACTTCCCAAAAGAAGATGGGCTACATATGTAGGAATCAATAAAAAGAAAACAATTGCGGCAATAATCGAACACCCGATGACACCGATCATCCCTAAAGAAGACTCCTCCTCTTCTTCCTCTTCCCCAACAACTCGTGCGGCAAAAGATAAGCTCTTCATACCATAAACAACCGCTTCACCTAAGGCAATGGAACCACGCAAAAATCGTTTTTGTAGTATCGGAAATCGCTGTGCAAGCGAATGAACAGAATCGCACTGAATAGTAATCTTCCCGTCCGGGGTCCGTACAGCCGTTGCAATCTTCTCTGGTCCACGCATCATAACACCTTCAATAACCGCTTGTCCACCAATATATACCCGTTCCTTCTCCATTTCCACTCCTCATTTACTGACATACAAATAGAGCAGAGCATTTCTGCTCTGCCATCCACTTGCAATATGATTATTAAGCTTTTTTACCATACCGTTTATTAAACTGTTCAATACGACCACGAGCTTGCTGTGCACGCTGCTGCCCTGTAAAAAAGGGATGGCATTTAGAGCAAATTTCAACACGAATTTCCGAGGCAGTGGAACGTGTTTCAAACGTATTGCCACAAGCACAAGTAACTGTAACCGTTTCATATTTCGGATGAATTCCTTCTTTCACAATTCACACCTCTTTCTTCTCTGACATACAAAATCCATACTAGGTAATTATATCATACAGAAAATCACATTGCAAGAAACCAATCAAGGAATACCTATTTGTTATCCTGTTCTAATAAATATATAAATTTAACTAATAAATGACCGTCACCCCTAAAACGTATTCATTTTTTATTAAACTTGTCATATATCACAATACCGCTAAAGAATGAACACACCTCTTGTTTTTTCATTGACATAGAAAATCTTCCGTGCTAAACTTACGTCCATAATCACAAAACAAGGCGATGAAGAGAAGAGTAAACAAAACGGACTGGCACAGAGAGTTCCCGTATGGTGAAAGGGAAAGCAGAAAATTTTGTTGAAGATGGCCTCGGAGCCGATTGGTCGAATCATTAAACCATCCGGGTGCACCCGTTACAGTGCTATGGTATTCAAGACTACGGTCTGCGTACCTGAAGAGATTCGGTTTGTAAAAATCGAATAAAATTGGGTGGTATCACGGAGCTTCCGTCCCTTATGGGATGGGGCTTTTTTTTATTATTCGACTGTGTATATAAGAGGAGGTAATCATATGAGCAACAACACAACGTATCAATTTGAAACATTACAACAACATGCAGGTCAAACAGCAGATCCCACCACAGGTTCTCGTGCTGTTCCTATTTACCAAACGACATCTTATGTGTTCAAAGACGCACAAGACGGGGAAGATCAATTTGCTCTACGCAAGCCTGGATACATTTATAGTCGCTTAGCAAATCCAACGCAAGAAGTCTTAGAAAAACGCATTGCTGCACTCGAAGGAGGCACCGCTGCCCTCGCAACTGCCAGTGGTGCATCCGCCATTGCATACAGCATCATCAACCTAGCCGGTGCTGGTGACGAAATCGTAGCCGCACCTACCCTCTACGGTGGTACGATAGAACTCTTTACCGATACATTTAAACACTTAGGCATTACTACTCGTTTTGCTGACATTGACGATTTGACATCCGTTGAAAAAGCAATTACCGATAAAACCAAAGCCGTTTATATCGAAAGCTTAGGTAATCCAGCCATTAACATTCCCGACTTTGAAACCATTTCAGCCTTAGCACACCGTCACGGTCTCCCTTTAATCGTCGACAGCACTTTCGCTACGCCCTATCTCTGCCGTCCCTTAGAACACGGTGCAGATATCGTTGTTCATTCAGCTACAAAATTCATCGGCGGTCACGGCACCACCCTCGGCGGACTTATTATCGAAAACGCATCCTTTGACTGGTGTGCATCTGGTCGTTTTCCTGAATTCACCTCACCAGACGCCTCATACAACGGGATAAACTTTGCCGTTGACATTCCCAATGCCCCCTTTGTAACACGCATCCGGGCAAAATACCTCCGCGATTTAGGTGCGTGCATTAGTCCATTTAACGCTTGGCTTCTCTTACAAGGATTAGAAACACTATCCTTACGTGTCGAACGCCATGTAAGCAACGCTGAAAAAATCGCCACCTATTTATCCAGGCATCCCAAGGTAGCGAAAGTAAATTATCCATCCTTACCCTCTTCACCGTACTATACATTAGCAAAAAAATACTTCCCTCGCGGTACTGGTTCCATCTTCTCATTTGAACTAAAAGACGGCTATGCGGCGGCTCGCAAATTCATTACAGATGCTACTATATTCTCTAACCTAGCCAACGTAGGGGATTCTAAATCTTTATTAGTTCACCCCGCATCTACAACACATCAACAATTATCTGAAGAAGCTCAACGAGCTTGCGGTATTACCCCAGGAACCGTGCGTATCTCCGTTGGTTTAGAAAATGTAACCGACCTAATACATGCCTTAGACACAGCATTTGCTGGATTATAAACGAATAATAAACAAGGAGAATCAGCAGCATGCCAATTCAAATTTCTAATAATTTATCAGCAAAAAAACAACTACATGAAGAAGGAATTGCCACTATTGACAACCGCCTTGCCTTACAGCAAGACATTCGCCCCTTACGCATTCTAATTTTGAATCTTATGCCCCTAAAAGAGCAGACGGAGTTGCAATTTTTGCGACTCCTCGGTGATTCACCCTTACAACTTGACGTTGATTTTTGCCATATGACATCTCATGCAAGCAAGCACATTGATAACTCCTATTTAGAAAAAAATTACCGTATATTCGATGAAATAAAAGATGCCTACTATGATGGTCTTATCATTACAGGTGCACCTGTAGAAACAATTGACTTTACAGCTGTTGACTATTGGTCAGAATTAACGCAATACTTCGAATGGGCAAAAAGCCACGTGTTTTCCACCCTTTTCTTCTGTTGGGGTGCCCAAGCAGGTTTATATTATTACTACGGGGTCGAAAAAAAACCTTACCCCAAAAATTATTCGGCATCTATGAATACGGTCTAACTGTTCGCAATCATCCGCTCCTGCGAGGGTTTGATGATCGCTATTTTATTCCCCAATCACGTCATACATCTATTGATGATAGTCGCATTTATTTCACGCCCGCATTAGAAGTACTATCTCGTTCTGATGAAAACGGTATTAATATTACTGGCACATGGGATCACCGCCGTTTTTTCGTACTCGGACACTTTGAGTACGATCGCTATACATTAGAAACAGAATATAAACGAGATAAGGCAAAAGGACTTCCCATTGCCTTACCAAAACATTACTACCCCCAAAACGATGACGGCAAAACCCCTCGTTTCAACTGGTGCAGCTATGCCCATCTCTTTTACCACAACTGGCTAAATCTCGTTTATCAAGAAACACCTTATCACTTAGAAACACTAACTCCCTTAACAAAATAAATAAAAAAACACAAACAAAATGTTCCTCTTCCCTAACACCATCGGAAAGAGGAACATTTTTAATACAAAATTCACACATATACCAGTATCGTTTTACTACTTTTCTTACCATCATTCACCCTACAGCGAATATCTTAATCTCTTGCTTCCAATTCAGCTACTTTTTTCTGCTTCAGCAAGTTCATCATACTCTCTTTGTGCCTTATCATAAGCAATCTTCGCCTTCTCTACTTCCTATTTCTTTATCGCTAAATCTTTTTTCTTTACTTCTACCGTAGCACCGCTTCCTTATATTTTTTATCTACTGCATTTACAGCAACCTGTATCTTTGTTTTTCTCCCTCAACCTTTTTCTTAGCCACTTCCTTATCAAATAACTCTTTTTCCACTTTCTTTTGAGCTTCACTTTTAGCAATTTGACTAACCTTGTCAAAAGCCTTATCTATCTTATCCTTAATAGCCTTATTTTCCCCCAGTTTCAAATACGTGTGAATCGCCTTTAAATTTTTCTCATAATCCGCTTTTTCTACCTGATATGCTGCCTGTGTAGCATATCCCCCTCATAAGTGCGGCAATTAAAGCGATCATAAATAACACATTGTTTTGTAATTTCATATTATCTCCCCTATTTAATTATTTACTAAACAAACATATACCTTCGTTCTACCACTAGCACCTGAAGACTCGGCATATAAAACGAATTCCATTTTATGCATAATATCATTAATCTTAGTTTATGATATATCATCATATGTTATCTTATGTTAATATTAAGGATTTATACATGATATAGTTTTTAATTTATATTCCACTATTTTTAAATAATTTATATATGATATATATTCACGATACACAAAACACACTCACCGCAGCGTGTAACAATACAACCTTACAAACTAAACGGACCTCCCACAGTTGTACTAAAAAACAACGTGAAAGGTCCATTTAGTAATAATATTATACTGCCGCTAAAACGAAAGCCATCCCAGCCTAAATTTTTAATTTCTCGATATCCCTGCTTGGAGATACCAAGCGTATTCATCCTTTTCCTCGCCGTGATAACAAATAGGTCACGATGAGCATGCCAACGACACCGCCATACATACCGACAATCCACACAATATCGCGTCCGATAGTTGACCATTCCCAAAAGGGCAATGTCTGCCACATACTTCGTTGCGACCATGCAATGATACTAAGAAGAAGCACTACGATAATCCACACACCCACAAAAGCATTCCGCGAAAGGGTGTATTCCTGTCTACCGAATACGGCTTCCGGTCTAGATAAATACGCAAAGGGAATCCCCAACGATAAAAGAGCATAGCTAATAACAGCAACGGTTGCACTTGAACCATTATGAATCGTATAGGCCCCAATGGGAATTGGAACAATAAAAAAACAAAGAAATATACTTTGTCGTATAATGTCACGCCACCAACTCATACGTTTCCTCCTCACGGCTTTACTATATAGCAGTATACCATAAATTACCCTGCAAACCAATGAACCCCCTATGACTTAAATATCGGCTTCTACTTCTTGATCAAATTGACCTATCAAAAACTTCATCGCCTACTGCATGGCCGCCGAATGAAAAAATTACATAATTGTCTAAAATAAAGCGATAAAAAAGCACTCCTAGTACATATTGTTTGAAGTCGTAACCATCTATTGATCCACACATCTCCAAATTTATATTTGAAAAAATGCATATCGTCTTTAATTATGAAAAAGATATGACGCTTAGGGCATTAGCAAACGATAGATAAATTCCCAGTCATTATCAAAGGATATAGACTTCAATAATGTACTAAAAAGCTAGAATGAAATGAGAAAAAAGCATTACAACGATAAAATAACAGACGAGGAATTTGAAGATTGGAAGTTATCTTACCCTAAAAACAAGATTTTTAAAATAGTAATATATACGCATAATATATACGCAAAAAGACCGCAGCTTGAAACTACGGTCTTATTTTTTGTCCAAATGTAAACCACTTGGAACTATTATTTTGATTATTTTTTTTACTACCAGTACCATTTAAGTACCAGTAGCCGTTTTTTATTCTCTTTATAGCTTGTAATCAAGCCTTTTTAGAAAATTTTGCGATTATTCCCATTCTTCCTTTCCAAACATCCGATATATCCCAAACCATTCAACATACTAGATTCTATTTTTTCTAATGCCACTAAATACACCTAATTATAGGACGTTTTCAAATTTTTAGTCCCGTCCCAGTCCCAGTACTGGATTTAAATATGATTTCAGAAATATTGATCTTAAAAAGAATTATAATATAACTTCTCTATTTAAGAATCAGATTTTCTTAGTCCTCTTGATGAATTTACGCTATCCTTTGTAACTTAACGATAGAAGACATGATGTTTAATAAAGTTAATTTCTTAAATAAATATAAGATCAGAGCTTATATGATTCATTTTTGCAAGCTTTTTTTACAAAAGTTTAAATTCTATTAGAATAACTCTATTAATTCTAGTTTTTTTTAAAGGAGTCATAACTACATCTATTGTATCTCCATCTTTATCAAAAAACTCAACTTCACAATTTTTATCATCATAAAGCAAAACAACCGTTCCTTTTGTTCCTTTACTTATTTCTCTGTAATCCTCTTTCAATCTTACAACATCTAATTCTTTCATTATAAATTTTTAACTCTTTCAGTTTCTCTATCATCAATTTCAAAAGACCCATCATTTATTTCATATAGTCTTTTTTTAAGTTTCTCTAATAATGCAAGCATTTTATACTTGTTTTTTTTCTCTTGTTCTTCATCGAAAAAGCAAGCCTTATCATTATAATCAAAGTGGTAGTAAGATGTAAACAATTCTTGAATTGTTTCATTTATATCCCATAATTCTTTATCATTGTCTACTTTTTCAATTCCTGTTAATAATCTTCCTTTCTCTTCATCAAAATATTCAGTCCATATTGGACCTTCTCCAAAATCTAACATGAGTTTTAATTTTTTCATATAACCACCTATCTTGGATAAACTGAAACAATAAATCCATTCGTTCCAAGTGCACATAGTACATAATGTTTACCACCAAAATCATATATTCTGGTAATTCTTTTACCTTTTTTAACATTAGAAACTATTTTTCCTTGTTCTATAACATTCTTTATAAATGAAGGTATGGAGTTTTTATTCACTCCAAATGCAGATTTTAAATTTTCAGAATGACCTTCTTCAATGTGTATTAATCCTGCTACTTTATTTCCTCTTTCAAGCCATAAAAGCTCGCCATTTTTTTGTTTGGCAATCATTACAACGTCTTCTTCAGTAAATTTAACTCCACTATTTCTTAATTCTTCCATAAGATGTTCAGGCTTTAATGATCCTTTAGTATTTTTAAATCCTCCAAAATTTCCACTACCCATTAATTAGCCTCCATTTTGTGGATTTTAGAAATTTTGCTTTCAAAAGAAAGTATTTCTATTCCTTGTGTTTTATATTGCTCAAATATATCGTCAGGGGTAGTTCCATATATTATTAAAGTTTTAGGAGTTAATTTTCTAATTACATAATCTAATCCTTTTTTAAATATTTCTTTTTCTTTTTTTATCTTCATTAAGCCATGTGTACTAAGTGCAATAGTTGAATTTTTTTCAACTCCTGCACAAGATATATCATAAGTTCTTTCATCTGAAAATCTAATATTTGGTACAACTTTTCCCCCATTAGATTGCATAAAATAACCTAAGGCTCTACTCCTAAATATATTCCATATTTGCATAGATAGTGGCATATCACGATATAGACTGTAATCTGGCGTGATTATGCCTCCATATTTTGATAAAATATTTAAATATTTCCTCGGATTATTCCAAAAGGAATTTATTTTATAATCATCTTCATAAAAACAAATCCAATCTTCTTTATTTGGATTTTTATTTCTATCAGAATATAAAACTAAATTTTTTGGATTTACATTATTAATTTCCCTTAGAACTGGTATTTCATAATCTCCATCATAATATGCATCTTCGACTAAAAAAGATTTATAGACATCTTTACACGATTTTCGTTTTTTTTCAATTTTCGCCATAATTATCCTTTCATATAAATTAAAGTTAAACTTCTTCCATTTACTAAAAGGCAAAAATATGGTATCATAATCTTACCAAGGAATATGAGACCATATTCTACCAATCATCTATTACTACGCCAATAGTTTAATAGATGATTTTTTTTACATTCATACAATCACCCCCTTGCATCAAATTGCATCTTTAAATAATCCTATTAAGTTCATTTCATATTCTTTCAGTATATAACCACCATACTTTAGCCACTTTCTATAGTAGTTATAAGCATAATATCCTGCTTGGATAGAAACATCAAAAATTTCTGAAATCTTATTAGGACTATTTATATTTAATTTATAAACTAAAACAGGTGGGACCAGTGCATATTTTGCAAAGAAATTTACTTCAGCTTCTGCAAGTTCGCTTTCCTCAGTGTGATCTAATACAATATGACCTATTTCATGTAAAATTGTGTTATTTATTCGACCATAATTCATCGTATCATTATAATAAATGTAAAATTCTCCTTCGGTCTTTTCTACAAAGAATCCATCTTTACTTCTTTTTATCATTAATTTTTGAGTTTTTTCATTATAAGATGAGTATGGAATTATCTTTATCCCCATTTTTGAAGCCAATTCAAATCCATTTATAGGAATACATTTAACATCATATTTTATAAAAAATTCTACTACTATTTTCTTAATTTCTTCATATCTATTATTTGATAATCTAAATCCCAACTTATTCCTCCCCAAATAAGGCGTTAATTAGTTCTCTTTTTTCTTCCACAGTCATATTATCAGCATTTCTTGCTATCATTCTTTTGATACGTGGTTGACTAAAGTTATCATCTTCTTCTATGCCTAATAAGTAATCTGAAGTTGTCCTAAGTGCTGTGGCTAAGTTGGCAATCACATTAGCTTTCGGCTCTCTTTCTCCGGAAATATATCTTGATACAACAGATTCAGAAATATTTATTCTGTCAGCTAATTCTTTTTGTGATATACCATTCTTATTTAACAAATAGCTTATCCTATTTCCTATCTCCTTTTTCATATTGACCTCCAAAAAACAATTTTCTGTTTTCAATAATAATTATATCACCGACTTGCTATATTGGCAAGTAATATTGACTTATTATTTTACATATCTTATAAACACATCTTTTTAACATATTTAATTACAAAAAGACCGCAGCTTTTAACTACGGTCTAATTTTTTGTCCAAATGTAAACCACTTGGCACTATTATTCAATTTATTCTTTTTTACAAATGTTCCCATTTTAATCCCAGTTACAATTTTTTACCTTCTGTAACCATTGATTTTACAAGGCTTTTGATTTTTTTTGCGATTACTCCCATTCGATATGTCCATTGATATTATTTTGTATAAATGGCATAAAATCAAGGTTTTTGTTATCAGATTTAGCCTTATTATCCGTTTTATTTCTGTTTATCTGATTTTTTGCAAGCATATTGCAAGCACAGCATTATTCTTTATCCAACAAATCTAAACATTCTTCATCATTTAGTTTTGATACGGCATTTCTAACTGTTTTAATCATTGTCTGCTATGCAAAAGTCTTCTCTTTTCTATTCTTTAGTTTGACACCTCATATTTTCTATAGCTTCAATAATTGCAGCATTATCCGCCTTAGTATTTTCCCACTCTATCCAAAAATTTTTAGTTGCACTCATAGGTTTTAATTGTGGCGTTTTTAATCTAATCCTACTTGGTAATAATATTGCATCTCCAACCGCTATTGCTTCTCCTACATCTAATAGGGGGAGTTGATCTAAAATGCCTTTTAAAGCATCTGGTAGTAAATTTCTTATTACAGACTTATCTCTGTCATTCGACAGTCGTAGTACCAAAAAGTTATTACATTGGCTTAAAATTGTCTTACTTACATCTGAAGGTCTCTGACTAATAACAACTAAAGAGATTCCATACTTTCTACCTTCTTTTGCAATCCTTTCAAAATTTCCCAATGCTTGTTTTTGAACACTATCAGCATCCTCTTGTATTGGAAGATACAAATGAGCTTCATCACACAAAATAGCGAAAGGAGTTCTTTTTTCCTCATCCATCCATATTTGCACATCAAACAGTAATCTTGAAATAATTCCCGTAACTATAGGCAAAACATCGGAAGGTACTTCTGAAAAGTCAATAATTTTTATACCTTTTCTTTCGTCATCTGCACCAATCATCTTACACAATAACTTGGATAGCCAATCATAATTTAATGTATTAATATTGGGTTGAAACAAAAATCCGTATCTTTTGTCCATGATTTTCGTTTCTAGCCTTGATATAAAACGAGTAAGTTTACCTTCCCACTCTCCTTTTACTGGTTTGTTATTAGCTCCAACTCCTTTTTTTGTATCATCCTCTTTCAATCTTGTAATCAGTGCTTCCATATTAAATGGAATAGGTGAATCAACTGTAAAAGTACTTAAAACTTTAGATTTGCCCAATTCTCTTAAAGTTTCCTCTTTTAGTTCCCTTACATGAAAAGTAAAACGTGAAGCTTGATTAGGAGCATTATTATCTGATCTATCTAAAATCATAGATAGCATTTCATCTCTATTTAATAACCAATATGGCAAGAAAACATATTTTTCATCGTCGTTTTCTAAGTCTCCTGGTCCTGCAATCTTATAATAATCAGCATATTTCTTATCTGTATCACATAATGACTTATATTCACCATGCATATCAAGAACAATAATATTAGGATTATTAAGTTTGCTGGCTTCCTCTATCAAATTTGCAACACACCAACTTTTACCTGAACCTGTACTTCCCAAAATAGAAGCATGTCTTTGAAAAAATTTATCGCCGTCTAAAATTGCAGTAGCATTGTCATCAATTGCAAATTTTCCTATAACCAATTGTTTTTCCAAAGAAACATCATCACTAATAATATTCATAAATAACTTTAAGTTATTACCATTAATCGAATAACAATGATGTGTAATTTGTGGGAAAGTATCAATTCCTCTTTTGAAACAATTTTTAGTATCTCCGTCAACCGTTTTGTATGTCCCAATTAACGAAACTTGGATTACATCTGATGAAATATAGGCTTCTTCTTCAAGGCTTTCATTATATTCATCAGTTAAATCTTCTAATTCCATTAATTCATTTGCTTTTCGTCTTACTTTATCTATAATACCAATTGTAAACTCAAAGGATCTTGTGGTTTGAATAGCAACAATACTACCAACATTTAATAATGATATTTTCTCATTATCTTCCACTTCAATTAAAACCTGATTAGTATCCACATATATAACAGAACCTATTGTATCATTTTCTTGAAACACTAACTTATCCATCAAAACACCTCCTTAATTAATTCAGCTATATCCCATATTTTTTTATCTTTAATTTCATATATTTGTTTTTCAAAGTAAATTCTTGTTCCACAACTCTTATTATTTATTTTCATCTCTTCTATAGCTATAGTATTTGGCGAATTATCAACAATTTTTTTCGCATTACCATATAAGGTTCTAGTTACAATTAGTTTAGGTTTAGAAATATTTTCTGGTTTATTTAAATGAGTTTCCAAATGGTTATCATTAAAACCATATCCAATAAATATTAACCTTTTCGCATTATCTATCTCCTGCCTCATTTTTCCAATATGATAATCAAAAGGCTCTTCATATCCTTTTTCATATTTATTAGAACCTGGGGTAATTATGCAAGGAGTACCACAATTTACATGATTTATCTTATTAAGTTTTCCATTGATGAGTTTCCAATTAATTGATCCATGTGGTTTATATATTTTTATATGTGGCTTGTAATGATTCATAGGTTTCTTACCTCTTTTTATCCCTTTAAGCATTTCTTTTTCAGCGTTTTCGGGTGAATATTTAGAAATGATTTTCCCATAATATGAATCTGAATAATCACATCCTTTAATTTCACAAGCATACTCTATTAACAAATCATAATTGGTTGTTATTACAGCCAAATTATACAAATCAATATTAAAGCACGATAAATACTCAGAAAACTTTAACGTTTTACCTTTTTCTATAATTTCCGTAAAAATAGATATATCTTCGCAGGAAATAAGTTCATATGCACTTTCAACAATTGCTTTTTCAATGTTACTTGTTACTTTATTTTGTTGTAGTGTAGATTCTAAATCTGTTCCATTATTTAAAGTTTCTTCTATACTTCTCCAATACTCCATATCTTCGGCACTTAGCCTATCAGGAACATCTTCAATCAGTTTTTTAGACAGTGCTTTCATTCCTGAAATACCTTCAGCACAAGATAGCCCAGAACCCACTATTGTCACTGTTCCTTGGTCAAAGAAACTTTGGATTTGTTTCTTTAGATTATCCATATCCTTATCCATCTTCATACCCCTTTAAATAAAATATATCACTCTACTCTATTCCTCCTTAGACTGTTCCATACATCATAGATTTCATTAATCTCAGATTTATTGAATCCTGATAATGATTGAATTAAACTATCCACCCACTTTACAATTTCCGTGAACTCATGATTTGCTCTTAATTTTTCATCTATTTTTTTTGAGATTTCAATAAAATCTATCCCATCATTAATTTTAGGTAATCTAATATTTTTCAAATCACCCGGCAGTATTTCTAAAGCACCCCCACCAAAAACTCTTCCTTCGAGTTCAAAAGATAAAAGTGTCACTGAAGAATAAAATGATACCAATGTTTTTGCAACATCAATTCCTTCATTAAACCTAATTCTGTGAAAAGTATCTGTACTCGTAGCTTTAATTTCATTTTTGACTATCTTTGGGAAATTTCCCATTCTTCTAAGTAAAAACGCATCTGGAATCCATATAGATGGAACCTCGTACCATTTCTCCCTTAAACCTAATTTATATCCCTTATGTTCGTCTCTGCTTTCCACTTCCTTTATATATTTTTTTGCACCTCTATTTAATTTCCTGTTATTGAAATCCAATAACCAAACTTTTCTGCAATTTAAACTGTTATGCGAAATATCATTTTCTGTATAAAACAATCCAAAGACATCTAAACTTCTCCCTACCAAAGGAACTTTATAATCATCTAGGCTATACTTATTAACCGTCTCATTATTTACAACAAAGACTTTATTATTTCCAGTAGTAATACCTACTTCAATGGTACTAATATCTTTGATTGAAGTAGTCTCATTAATAAATTTATCTTCATAGAATTTCATAAAGTTTTTGCTTAACAAAAATTTTCTCCATTTGTCACTATTGTCAAAATCATAATATTCAAATGGAATGGCATAGATTTTATTAGATAATTGAGACATATCTTTTACACTAATATTCCTTATTAATGTTTTTTTGCTTTCCATATCTCTTTTTATTCCAAAAATAAGTACAACATCCTGTTGTATTCCAGAAAACACAATGTTATCAAAACGAATAATAGTTACTTCTTTCAGTTCCTTGAAAATAAACTTTCTAAGCTCCTTAGCATAAGACACTTGCAAAAGATCCGTTGGCAAAACAAATGCAAATTTTCCACCCAAACTTAATAATTCAATGCTTGCTACTGTAAAAGCAACCCATGAATTTATCAATTTATTAGGTTTCATGCCATTACGTTTTAATATATCACTTTGATAATTTCTCTGTTCTTCTGATAAAAATTGATATCTAATATACGGAGGATTTCCTATTACAGCATCATATTTGATTCCTATATCTTTTATCTCTTCGTAAAAATTATAAAAATCATCATTTATAACCTTTGTATTATCAATAGCTTTAATTATTTCACATTCCAAAGGATCGATTTCAACCGCTGTAACATTCGCTTTATCTGCAAGTTCAACTATCTGTTTTACAAATCTACCATCTCCCGCCGATGGTTCTAATACATTAGAAATTTGTTGTTTATCTGTAATCCATCTTGTAAGGAAATCAACAATTTCAAAAGGTGTATAGAAAACGCCATTTAATTTTTCTTCTGTTTGCTTACTTTTAACATTCATTATTTTCTTCCACCTTTAATTCTATTAATTCGTCTATTTGAGTATTTATTTTTGATATTATATTTTCTTTAATTCTTAAATTAAGTTCTTTTTTTCTTGAATCAGTCTCATTTTCTATCTCTTCATTTATAGTATTAATACTCTTTACCAATTCGGAAATCCTATCAAAAATTTTATGTTCATATTCATTTTCAAAATCAATCGGCAGAAGTGGTATATCCTTGTACATATTTGTTCCGTGAGTGTAAAAGCCTCCTTCAAAATCACTGCCAATAGTTTTAAAAATTTCATCTGTAAACCAGTGACTAAGCCAAGCTTGAATATATTCCAAGTTGTATTTTGAATTATCTCTCAAATACAATCCTATATAACCTGCTGTACCTCCCGATGAATATGCAATATTATTCCTATCTATATTAAAGTTTGGTTCTTTAGAAAGCACTCCAACAATTATTTTTTCCTTATCAACTTCTCGTAAGGCTTGGGAGCGACCATACTGATACCATTCAAAATCACCTTCATTTCCTCTTACATCTCGTTTACCTCCTAAACTTTTAGGAAGTAATTTATCTTTAAAATAGTGCAGATATCTCCATGTATTTGGATAATTTTCTTTCATCTCTTTTTCATGTATGATTTTTCCATTAATATATGGGAAAATCACATAGTTTGTTGATTTTAGATTTTGGTATGACTTATTTTCCCCATCACTTTTACTTGGCAAATAATATTCTCTCAATAGTTCTATCTCTGCTTTAAATTCCTGTCCCTCTTTTATAAATGTAACTACGCCATTTTCATTTGAAACTATTGTATTTTTGGGTATTTTATAAACATCATTCTTGCTAGTTTGTATACCGTTAGCAGGTATTATTTCTTCCTCAATACAAGGAAATTTTTCTTTTGCATATTCATACTTATTAAGAATTGTACTATCATCTGTTAAAAACCAATGTGAAATATCTAATTTTGAAACATCAAAAATTAATCCTTTTTTGTTGTTATAAATATCTTCTGGCGATGATACTTTCGTATATTCAAAAGAATCTCCATAATTTTTTTCTAATTTTAAAACACACACATAGTTAATAACACCTTTAAACAATTGTTTACTTCCAAAATCAAAAATTTTAGCTATACACTTCTTCTTTAAAAGAAAATCTCTTAATTTCAATGCAGATGCAACATTAAAAAATTTGTTTGGAACTATAAGTACACCTTGTCCATCTTCATTCAATAGGTTTACTATTCTCTCGATGAACAAAAAATATTTATCATACTGTTTATATGCACTTTCATATTTCACTTCATATGCTGATATCTCTTCTTTTGGAGTTGAATTAATAATATCTTCTTTCTTCAAATATGGAGGATTACCAATAATAATATCAAACTGCATCTGCCTTTCATCTTCACTTCTCATAGGCATAATCTCATACAAATCATCTTTATTTACAGATACTATATCTATATCAGCATCACTGACTAGCGAATTCGCACATACAATTGTTTTAGTAAGTGATGGCAATATTGGTGAAATATCCTCTATTCGTTCCCTATCTTCATTGGATAATAATCTTAATAATAGAGAGAAACGTGTAAGTTGAACTGCTTGATTATTTATATCAAATCCTAATAACACCTTTTCTATCAACGCTCGTTTAACAGCAAACGGCACCACTTTTTCATCAATAAATTCGCTATTTTTATCCGCATATAAATCTACTAAATGTCTTTCCAGAAAATTATAAATCTCAATCAAAAAAATTCCAGATCCAACAGCGATATCAATTATTCTTAATTCCAGTATTTCTTCAACCGATTTTCCAATAATTTTATCAGATAAAGCCTGCTTCACCATTGATACCGCTATTTCATCAGGTGTAGATATTACAGATTTAATTTTTGCACTTTTTGTTTTCTCTAATGTCGCTATTCCATCATTAATTACAATTTCCTGTTGCAAGAAATTTTCATATATTTTGCTTAAAATCGATAAATCAATTACAGAAAAATCATAAGACACATTAGGAAAATATAAATTCTCTACTATACTGCTCAAAACATTTTCACTCAGATCTGTGATTATACTAGAGTTTCTAAATAATTCCGAATTGTATTTTTTATCTAATGTTTTGAAATAATCTTTATAGCTTCTATGACTTAATATTTCATTTTTTAAGCTATTATGATTTTCAAATCTATTATCTTCTGCAAACCTCAAAAACACTAATTGATTCAAAAATGTCTGTATACATTCATTAACATTTCCATATGAATTTATATTGCATCCAGAACTTAATAAATCATTTGCAATCAAAACTCGCCAACCATTCAACTGATCTAAAAAAACTTTATCTAAAGACATTTTAGTTGCATCTTCTGGTCGTACAGATTCTATCCACTTATTAAATGTCCCGTCAAAAAGACTCTCTCTTGATAATAAACGATATATTTCTTCAAATTTTTCTTCATACTCAGAATAATGATAAAGTTTATATCTATACTTACTAGCAACATCAGATTCTCTGGGCATTTCATGGGTTAAATATATTGCTAAATATTCAAAATTTGTAAGTAACGAAATATCATGTCCAGCATTCCATCCGTATCTTCTAGCTTGTAAAGCTGGGGCTTCTTCTAAACTGATATCAACACTAACTTTTTTTGCTTCGACATAGAACTTGCTCATTCCATTCATTCTAATTGTATAGTCTGGTCTATCTTTACTGTTAACTGTAGAATATTCTTCTGCTACAACTTCTCGTTCCTTAAATGATAATCCATCGGGATTAGAAATATCCCAACCCAATAACCTTAAAAAAACATCTATATATTGTTGCCTAGTCATCTGCTCATTAAAATTATTTTTTTGATTTTTATAGTATGGCAAATTTTCAGAAAAAACATTCACAAGTCTATTTAACTTTTGTTTTTTCACTTCTAAATTCATATCATTCCTCCACGCATTCTACAATTTCCGAAATATCACACTCTAAGACATTGCATATCCTTAGCAATACATCAGTAGTAACATTTTCGCCATTTTTTATTTTGTAGAATGTACTTTTACTTACTTTTGCTTTTTCCATAAGCTCAGTATTTTTCATTTCTATATCTATTAATTTCTTAAATAATTTTTTATAGCTTAGTTTCGACATGATTATCCTCCAGTCTTATACATCTTAATATCATATCGTTTCTATTATAACATAATAATAGAACTTTTAGTAGCATTATCTTCTTTTTTCTCGAACCAATTTTACAATAAAAAATAATCAGTGCAGCCCGAAGACCGCACCGACCATATATTTATCTCTCAGCTTCCTTTGAAGTTTCTTTCTTTACCATAGGCTTTAATTTTTCTTCCACCTTACACTTCTTGATTTTACCAATAACGGATTCCTTTTTCTTCTCAGCTTTATCCCTACCAAGATATTCATTCATATTAGCTTTCAAATGTTCCAACTCCTCATACTGTGCTGATAACGAATTATGCTTCTTTGCTATCTCTGCTTGTTTAGTCTGTAATTCTTCTGAATGTTCATTTAATTTTCTGAAAAGATTTTTACCTGATTTTGTCTTCAACTCTCCCAACACTACATGTCTTAAATGAGGAAATTGTTTAAGGAAAATATCTATCTCCTCATAGGATTTCTGATAGGCTTCCACATCTTTTCTATTCATCATCATATAAATTTTATCGTTTGGATTTTTACGATAGCCTTCATAATGCTCTCTCTTGCTAATACAGATTTGAATATACTTTAATACTTCCTTTATCCTTTTTTTGTTCCAATGACAACTTATCAAATTCTCGTTTCAAGTCATTCTTTTCAATGGAAATTCGGCTGATACCACGCTCCAATTCTTCCATTGAATTAAACCCTTTATTCCTGATTTCAACAAGCGTAGACGCAGCCGTTTTAAGATTATGTTTTGTTGCCCAATTTTCATATCCTTTGCTTGACTTTGCTTTTTCACTGTTCTTAATATCAATGATATTTCCAAGTTCTTTATCTTTATTCAGGATTCTTTCCTTAATTCGTTCTTCATTGTAGTTAGCTCCAATGGTCTTTGCTCTGGTAAATCTCTGCTGATTTTTACCTCTAAAAGCAATGTGTTTACCAAACTTAATTTCATAACCATGGCTTTCCATCTTAGATAAAAAGTCCTGCCAATTGATAGACTGCTTTATTGTTCTATCAATGTCAAATTGAAGTTTTGACTTATAGCTACTGCATTTTTTATCTTCATTCCAGTCATACCAATTCACAAATTTTCTTCGCTTAATCTCGTTGATTTCCTTTTGCGTTTCTTGGTCGATTACTGATAAATTATGTTCCTTGCAAAGCTTGTCGCTTTGGTTTCTGATGTTCATGTAGGAACCATAATAGGAATGATAAACCTTCCCCTCATCCACATCTATGGAATTAAAAATTATGTGATTGTGGATATGGTCTTTGTCGATATGTGTCGCTAAAACATACTCATATTTTCCTTCTAAAATCTTTTCACAGAGTTCAATTCCAACTTGATGCGCTTCTTCAAAACTGACTTCTTCCGGAACAAAAGATTGGATTAGATGATGTGCTAAGGTCTTTGTTCTTGAGCTAAATTGCTTCTTGGTAAGTTCAAATTCTTTATGAGCATTTTCTCTACTGCACAGGTGCGTTGTAACATAGATTTCATCATCTGTTTTATCTCCATTACAGATATAATCTATCGCCTTTTTAAGAGTAGTTTTAATCGGGTGTATCTTTGTAACAGCCATTACCCTACAACCTCATTGATAATATAGTCAGAAACTTTTTCTCTAAATTCTGACAGGAAAAGAAGTTCGCCTTGCAAAGCTTTCTTAATGCTTTCAATATCATCTTTATAAATAATTCCTGTGCTGTTTACTGCTTTTGCAATTTGATTCAGGTTTGCTGAGTTACGACTTACAAGAGAAGATAATTCCCTCAGTTCTTTTCTAAAGGCTCCGGAAATATCAATGCTTATAATTCTGTTCTTAAAAATACTGTCCCTATAAAATTCTCTCTTGCTCTTAAAATTGGTCAATGCAAATCTTCTATTTAATTCTTTCATATCTTCTTCATTCACCATAAAGTGAACGGTACAATTATTTTTACGATTAACGGTCTTTGACATTTTTCATCTCTCCTTTCATATTCGGGGTATTAGGGTTCTCCCTAAATATTTCAAATTTGAGGCATCAAATTTCAAGCCTACTTTTTGAGTGTGGTCAGAAAGTATATGCTTGCTATCTACCTCTAATTCATACTTTTGCTTATTTGTCTATGGACTAACACAGAAAAAAATGGATGCAATTTTTCATTTTACCGTTTGCACCGTTCATACCGCACGACATTTCCCTATATAGAAAACATCTAACGGTACGAACGGTCTGAACGGTGTCTTAGTAAATTACATCTTCTGCGTTATACTTAATCTGATAATTATTATTGTTTTTTCCTCACTTCATTGTAATGCTGATTCCATTCTTTCTTAGAATATCTTTATTACGATTTAAGGTCTTCCCAAACTGTTGAGGACTTTCAATATCAAGATTAATCTTTGAACAAATATCCACTATCGTTCCCTCTATTTCTTTTAGTTTTGGCATGGCTTGTACCAATTTCTGAATTGACGGCTCAAGCAGTTCAATCGGATCAACCTTATCAAGCTCTAATATCCTCTTAGAAGGATTTATTTTGACCTGATATACCTTTGACTCAAACAATCTACTTGTAACATCTAAGTTAAACTCCGTATCAAATTCTGAAGCTTTATCAATAGCTATAATGGTATCTACTGAGCCGGGTAATGCTTGTGAACCTATCACTTTCTCGCTTACACTTTTTACTGATGAATCCTTTTTTGTATGGTACATCATAATAAAAGTACATCCATATTTTTCTATAAGCTCATAATACTTTGCCATAACCTCATAGGTGTCATTATAATCATTGGCATTATATTTTCTGTCATATTTTATCTTTGAAAAAGTATCAACTATAAATACTTCATAGCCTAATTCAATATCAGCTTTTATAATTTTTTCAAACTCATCAAAGACCACATAGCTTGTACCTTCATAAAACTTCATAGTATTTGGACAAAGTAAATCAAGTCTGTTTATTCTTTCTTGAATTAGACTTCCTGAAAGCTCATTGCAATAGTAAACCACGTTTGTTTTTTTAACTTTGTTCTCAAGAAAATCAATTCCTTCGTTGATACATATACCAAGATTAAGCCCTAAAGCCGTCTTGCCCTTTTTAGGCGAAGCTACAATTAGGGTAATGCTTTTACTTGCAATAATGTTATCCACAATATACTTATCAGACGCATCAAACTTAGTATTTATCGTATATGCTTTCAACGAATTACCTCCTGATTTTTTCTGTGATAGTTATAATCCCAATAGTTATTTCCACCAACTTCCTGTGCCTTTTTAATGCTCTGATTTAGATATTTAATATATGCAGCTTCTGTTTTTCTTTTACTCATATCTCCCATGCGATTTAATGCCGATTTTAAGAATATTTCTAACATTAAATCAGCATTTCCATGTGTAAAACTGTTAAGTACAAGAAGAAGCTGAAAATCATCTTTGCTTGCATCTCCTGTGGAATATTCGCCTCTAAAAAGCTCTCTGCCTTTGCGATTAGTCATATACATTGCCTTTAAAATCCCTTCAATATCCGGCACATCACTATTTATATTTTTATAGTAGAAAATTTGCTCTCTAATCGTTTCTTTAATGGCATATTTTTCATAGTAAAGGTTTAACTTATATTGTTCATTCTTTACTTCCGTGCAAGTTCCTATGACATCACCGGTCATAGCAATGCACTTATTTGATTTATACATTTCAAAACGATCAGCTTGATTGTTGATATTCTTATGAATTCTGCCCTTGGCAAATATGTGGACTCCGTTGCCCGATACGGAAATTTCCTTATATGTTTCGCCAAAATCACTTATAATGTCTTGCACATCCTCAAAGCTGTCCTTAACATTATCTAAATCAATGCAGACAAACGGATCATCTTCAGTTAAGACAAATGATAGTCCATCACAGCCGCTTCTTTCCAATCCATCTAAAGCAGTTTCAAAATCTGTCCAGTTCTCTTTTTTGTTCCATTCATTTGATTCACAAGTGATTGGACTGATTGGAATCTTAACCATTTTTATATTGCCATTCTTATCTTCATTATGATAAATCTTGAACCATAACCATTGCTTACATTCTTTTAATTCCTGTGGAATATTGTTAATATATTTTTCTTTATTCATAGTTATTACCTCCATAATCATGTTGATGATAGAAGTACAACCTGATAAAATGTTATTTGAGATTTACAATCTTATCAGGTTGCTTCTTGGCTCTATCTATTGCCGTAGGTAGAGTCATTTTTATTTCTATTCACCGTTTCAAACATTTCCAGAATATATGCCAGAAGTTCAAGCTTATTTTCTTCAATATCGCAGTCCAAATTAACATTTTTAAAATAAGCTTCAAGCATCATCAGTTTCGTTTTCAGTTCATCAAACACTCTTATATTTCCAAATACCTCAACTTTATGATTTATGCTCATTTGAATCATATAATCCTGTTTGTTTAATCCTGATAATGCTATTTTCTCTTCCAATAAACTTTTTTCTTCCGGAGACATTCTGAAATTCACTATAATATTTCTTTTTCTGTTGTTATCGACTTTCAGTTTTCTACCTTTTGACTGCAGACTTTCTCTTTTAAATATCTTACTCATCTTAATCAATTTAATTCCTTTCTTTCTCTATCGTTTCAATGATTTCCAACTGCTTTGACGGATATAAATGTGCATAATTTAAGGTTATCGAGATACTTTCATGACCTAATCTTTCTGCAATCACCACAGGAGAAAAGCCTTGCTCTATCAAATATGCAACATGAGAGTGTCTTAAATCATGAACTCTAATTCTTTTTACTCCTGATAATTTACATCCTCTATCCATTTCATGATGTAAATATGATTTTGTAAAAGTAAAGAGCCTTGACTTTGAATCCAGATGATAATACATTCCGAAGAAATCAGACATTTCATCACATAGAAATTGTGGTAATTGAATTGTTCTATTACTTTTTTCCGTCTTTGGAGATGTAATATAATCTTTTCCTTTTAACCTTTGAAATGATTTGCTAATAGTTAGAATTTTCTTCTCAAGGTCAAAATCATCTTTTGTAAGTGCAAGCAATTCACCCTCTCTAATGCCACACCAATAAAGAATCTCAAAGGCATAATATGAAGCTGGCTTGCTTTTAATACTTTCAGCAAATTTTTCATACTCCTCTTTCGTCCAAAACAACATTTCCTGTGCCTTTGATTTTCCCATCTTAGTTGTTTTATGAGCGGGATTGCTTGTTAATCCATAATATTTATTGGCATGGTTAAGAATAGCATTTAATTGATTCTGAATTGTTCTCAAATATGTTTGAGAATATGACTTTCCTTCACCATCAGATTTTTTAAGTAATTCATTCTGCCACTGTAAAATATCCGGAGCCGTTATTTCAGCTATCGATTTTTTGGCAAAGTAAGGTATTATTTTCGTTTCTATAATATGCACCTTTGTTAAGTAGGTGTTGAATTTAATTCTCGGTCTTAAATCATTCAAATAAATTTCAACAAATGACTCAAAAAGCATATTCAAATCTCTCGACTTACTTGTCAAAAACTCTCGTTCATACTCCAAAGCCTCTCTTTTTGTAGCGAATCCACGCTTTGTGTGAATCTGTTTCATCCCTTGCCAATCAACATACCTTAAATAGATTTTCCATGTACCTCTTTCTTTATCCTTGCTGGCTGACACATCATCACCTCCTATACTTCTTTCGTTTGTCCATAACAGTTTTCTTCATAAAATTTTCGATTAACCTTGCCTGCAATCACTATCAGGTTTGGATTGTCTTTTAACATTCTCTCATTTAATTCTTTTATCATTTTGTATGCCTTAGGTTTTGAAACTCCCCAATCTTTGCTGACTTCTTCAGCATCAACATACATTTTTCTCATATTTTTCCTCCTTTCTCATTTATTTAGACTTGCGATATATATTAGTATAATAATTTATATAGTAGATGTCAATAGTCATTTCTAATTTTTATCAGAATTTCTCTTTATTTTTAGTATACGATTTGATATAATAAGATATAATAAATATAGGAGATTATAATATGAATAATAAAACTGTATCAGAGCGATTGAAATATCTTCGTTCTATAAATAAAAAAACACAAAAGGAGTTTGCAGAATTTTTAGGAATACCTCAGCCGTCAATGTCTGCTTACGAAAATGGTAAAAATAATCCTACAATAGATGTACTGATCGATATTGCCGATAAATGTAAAGTATCTTTAGACTGGCTTGCCGGAAGAAGTGACTATACTTTCGGTCTTTCAAGCATGAGAGATTTTGTATTATTTATGTATGAACTGGCAATGAAAAAAGAAATCGGATTCAAAATAATTGTAGAAGATAAATTCCCCAATAACGATATTGAAACCGATGAAAATAAATGGAATGTTAAGCTTGTGTTCTATGGTAATGATAAAGAGCACGCTTTTAATGCTGACGTATGCAATATCCTAAAAGAATTGTCTGATAATCTGTTCGACTTGGAGTCCTACTCCATTACAAAAGAACAGTTTGATTCCATGAAAAATAAATCTGTAGAATATTACTCTCTACCACTAACACAGAAAGAATTTGAAGAACTGTCAAGAGATGAGATTCTGAAAAAGAGAATTGAATATTTGAAAGAAAATAATTTACTGTAATAAATAATGCTACGGGAAAC